>CANQLK010000080.1 GCA_947624665.1 Candidatus Gastranaerophilales bacterium | reverse complement strand
GGATATTATTGCAATATTGGGTATGGATGAACTTAGTGAAGAGGATAAAGAAACCGTTAACAGAGCAAGAAAAATTCAAAAATTCTTATCTCAGCCGTTCAACGTAGCCGAGCAGTTCTCGGGAATTCCGGGTAAATATGTAAAACTGGAAGATACTATTGCAGGTTTTAAGGGAATAATTGAAGGTCAGTACGATAATATACCCGAGCAGGCTTTTTATATGGCAGGTACTATCGAAGATGTGCTGAACAATGCAAAAAACGTAAAACAGGTATAATTTATGACAGAAAAAACTATTCATATAAAAATAATAACTCCGGAAAAGATTGTATATGAAGATGATGCAGATGCCGTATATGCAAAGGGAATATCAGGCAGTTTCGGGATATTGCCCGACCATATACCGTTTATGTCTGTTTTGGATATAGGAATAGTCAAGGTAGAAAAATCCGGTCAGGGCGAAAAAATTTCTGTTATGGGCGGAACGTTTCAATTTAAGAATAATGAGGCAATTATATTAACGGAAGCGGCAGAAAGAGGAACGGATATAGATACGGCAAGAGCGAAATTGGCGAAAGAAAGGGCAGAAGCAATTATAGGCAGCAGTGAAACCATAAAAGACATAAAAACGGCTAATGCTGCTCTTGCAAGAGCAATGGCTCGACTTAAAGCTGCTTCTAAGGGTTAAATATATACTTATTTCTACCCGATTTACCTATGTTTTTTTATAATTTATTTTATAGTATAATGTTGTACGGGTAAATTTTTACGGTACTGAATTAAATTCACGGATTGGGGATAAATTTGAGGTTCAAAATGAGAAAATTTATATTAACACTTACAATAATCTTTGTAGGTATGGTTTCTTATGCACTGGATTATTCATCTTACAAGTTGGACAACGGGCAAAATGTTATAATAAAGGAGGTTCATGACAATCCTATTGTTATAATCGATACGTGGATAAAAACGGGTTCCATAAATGAAAATGATGAAAATAACGGGGTTGCACATTTCCTTGAGCATTTGTTTTTTAAAGGAACTTCAAAGCATCCTGCAAAAGAGTTTGATAATATTTTGGAATCAAAAGGTGCTGTTACGAATGCTGCTACAAGCAAAGATTATACGCATTATTATATTTTGATACCTTCAAAATATTTCAATCTCGCTATGGATTTACATTCGGATATGTTGTTAAATCCCATGATACCCAGAAAAGAATTGGAAAAAGAGCGTAAAGTAGTCTTGGAAGAAATTTCCAAAAATAATGATAAGCCTACAACGCTTTTATACAGAAATATGATTCAGGGCTTTTATAAGACTCATCCGTATAAAAGAGATATTATCGGTACAAAAGATGTCATTGAAACAATAAGCAGAGAACAAATTTTCGATTTTTATAATAAATGGTACATGCCTGAGAACATGACAACAGTGGTAATCGGCGATGTAGATACCGCTAAAGCTCTTGAAGCGGTAAAGGCAGGGTTCAATAAAACTTCGGAAGAGCATAACAAAATGAAACTTCCCGAATACAAAACAGATAAAAGACCGGCTTCGCAGATTGAAAAAGTCGTCAAAGCCGATATAGAAAACGGTTATATTCTAGTCGGTTTTAAAGGATGTCATCCGATAACAAATAAAGATACTTATGCACTGGATGTAGCGGCAACAATATTGGGAGAAGGTAAATCATCAAGGCTTTATAAGAGTTTAAAAGAGCAAAAGCAATTGGTACAGTCAATATCAGCAGTTCATTCATCGATGAGAGATGATTCCGTATTTTATATATCTTCAAATTTTGTAACAAATAATATTGAACAATTAAAAAAATCAATATTTGAAGAGATTGATAAATTAAATAATATCGAAATTACTCAAGAAGAGTTACAAAAAGCAAAAAATATAATAGAAAGAGATACATATTATTCAAGGGAATCAATCTCGAATATGGCGGAAGAAATAGGCTATACCGTTACATTAACGGGGAATACCGATTTCTATAAAAATTATCTTGAAAAAATCAATAAAGTTACCGCTGATGACATAAAGAGGGTTGCAAAAGAGTATTTGAATAAAGATTATGCTGTAATTTCAATAGTTATGCCCACGAAAGAAATGAAAGAAAATGCGGTTTCCCAAACCGATATTACGAATGAAGAATGTCCTGATGTAAATATTGAAAATCAAAACTGTCAAAACAAAATCAATGAACCGGTAAAGAATTATGATGCAAAAGTAATAAGCCAAGATAAAGATACGGTAAAATACGAACTTGAAAACGGAGCAATACTTATAATAACAAAAAATACCGCAAATGACATAATAGCAATGGAAATGGCATCAAGAGGCGGTAATAATCTTGAAAAAAAACCGGGGATTGCTTCTTTAACCGCACAAACCATGATGAAAGGCACAAAGAAATATAATAAGCAAAAACTATCTTTATTGCTGGAAGATAACGGTATACGACTTACGGCTGCCGCAAAAGGAGATTCGTTCGGTCTTATTACCAAATTTACTAAAAATGAAAAAGATATTGCATTGGATATTTTTAAAGAAGTTGCCCTCAATGCACTTTTAACAGACTGTGAAACTGAACGAGTTAAATCGGATAATTTAAATTCTATAAAAATGAGAAAAAATACTCCCGATACACTTGCCTTTGATGAATTTCTAACGGCATTGTGGGAAGGTACTCCATACGGAGATACGGGAAAAATACTTGAAAAAACCATTCCTTCCATAACTCAAAATGATATAAGGGATTTCTATAATAACTTATTTCCTGCCGAAAATGTTGTTATATCAATAAACGGAAATGTTGATAATCAGGAATATATTAATTATTTCTCCGAATTGCTAAAAAACAGCGGTAATGAAAAAGTAAAATTATCCGAATATAGTACAAAATTTAAGTCACTTACTAAAAATAAAACAGTAAAAATTCAAAAAGACTCTCAAGCGGCATGGATTCTTGTCGGATGGCTGACGGACGGATTAACAAATCAAAAAGATTGGGCCGCACTCCAGCTTATTCATTCCATCTTGGGTTCAGGCATGAGTTCAAGGTTATTTACAAATTTAAGAGATGAACAGGGACTTGCATATCAGGTAGGTACTGAATTTTCCGCAAATTATAACAAAGGAGTTTTTGCCCTTTATATTGCAACAAATCCGAAAACCGAACAAACCGCAAAAGAAGGTTTGTTTAAAGAAATAGAAAAATTAAAAAAAGAATTTGTTACAAATAAAGAATTGTCAGAGGCAAAAGATAAATTGCTCGGGAACTTTATTTTATCTTTAGAAACGAATATGGATAAAGCTTCACTTATTAATTCGCTGGAAATAACGGACAGGCCTTATAATTTTATTGAGCAATATCCTGAATTAATTAATTCTGTTACGGTTCAGGATATAATAAAAACGGCGAACAAATATTTTAATCAGCCTTATGTTATAACAACGGTCGGTTCAAATAAACAACTTGAAAAAAAGTAAAAAATCTTATAAATTAATAATTAAGAAAGTGGGATTATGAGAAAACAAATTACTGAAAACAAAGAGTTTTATATTATTTCAAGAAGTGTGGATAATGCGGAAAAATGCAGAGTCATTGAAGTAAATGAAGATTCTTTTAAAATTAAATTGAACAACAAACAAAAATATGAGATAGATGAATCGGTAGAACTTTTTTCTATGACCTCAAACGGACAGCTTTATTTTGAAACGATAATAAAAGATGTCCAAGAAGATATTTTAACAATATGGTTCCCCGTAACATACAAATATCTTCAAAGAAGAGAGTTTTCAAGAGTTACTTTAGAAAAAGAACTTACATTAAAAAACGGACAAAATATAATCAATGCGAATATAGCGGATATAAGTGCGGGCGGTCTTAAAATAAAGACAAAAGAACAATTGGATTTATTAAAAGAATATTCGATTTCATTTGAAATAGACGGAAAATTTTTTGAAACAAAGTTTGAGCCTATAAGAATAGAAGCAAGTTCCGAAGGATTTATTTCATCAGGCAGATTCAGCGATATTTCCAATTATGACAGAATATCGCTTGTTCAGTACTGTTTCCGTAAACAAATAGAAAATGCTAATAAATAATAACTTGTAAAACTAAAAAAAATATTGTTAAATAAAACTATATTATTTGAATTAAAGCGTTGCAGCGGGTAGAAGAATATGGCAAAAGAAAATAATAACGGTAAAAAAAACAATAAAAAAAACAAAGTAAAAATGAATAAAACAAATTTAAAAAACATAAAGTTCGATTTACGGTTCAGAAACACCATAATGTCGACCATAATGTTTGTAATGCTCATTTTTATTGGTATATTGCTGTTAATACACGCTTCTATTACATATAGCAGAATGTATGATGCTCAAATACAACTGCCGTCGCAGGTATTTTATAATCTCAGATGTATGAATTCCATAGTTATCAATCCTACTCAATTCAGCGAAAAGTTCAACGATGAGAATTTGAAAGAATATAAAAACAGCATTAATTCTTCATTAAAAGGTGCTTCGGGAATTGAGCTTGTTAAAAATATTTTAATAGTAAATACATCATTATTAAAAGATAATAAAAATTCGGAAAGAGAAAATTTTTCGGAAAAATGTATTCAATCAAGTACGTTCGAGTCAGCGGAAATTTTGGAAAAATATCTTGCAAAATCTGCAATGGCTAATAAATATTTACTGAAAGTAAATAATATAAATGAGCAGCTTATAAAGTTTCCGGATATAAGTGAAAAATATGATATATATATGGTTCTAGACAAAAACCAAATGAAATTGATGAATTATTCGGGAAAAAATTTCCTTAACCAGATATTTGATTTTGAAAAGAAATTTTTTACAACGATTATATTAATTTCATTTATATTGATATATATATTTGCAAGAAGTATTTCAAAACCGTTGGAGAAGATGGAAAAAACGGTATCTAAAATAGCTGAAGGTGATTTATCGGGAAGGTTGGAATGTACAAAATACGATGAATTGAACAGGTTGGCTGAATCATATAATGAGATGGTTGTTTCACTTCAAAGGATGTATTCGACGTTAGAGCGGCAGGTGCAAGAGAGAACACAGGAATTAAACAATGCCTATACAGAGTTGCAAAGTACTCAAGCAATGATGGTGCATTCTGAGAAAATGAAATCCCTTGGTGAGCTTGTTGCAGGAATTATGCATGAAATAAATAATCCTATTAACTTTATTTATGGGAATATGATACATTTAAATAATTATTCGGCAGATTTAATACGAATAATAGATGAATATACAAAGTGTGATAACTCATTAAATCCCGAAGAAAAAACGAATATGGAAAACCTGAAAAAAGAGGTTGATTATGAGTTTTTGAAGACGGATTTACCTGATTTAATCAAGAGTTGCCGAGAAGGTGCTGACAGGGCAAAGAACATAATTCAGGATTTAAAGAGTTTCTCGAGAATGGAAGAAGTTGCAATAGCGGATGTTGATTTAAATAAAGAATTGGATACCGTTTTGAACATACTTCACAACAAAATAAAACATAAAGCAGAAGTTCATAAGGAATATGATGCGAATAATGTACCTGCTGTTGAGGCATACGGCGGTCAGTTAAATCAGGTATTTATGAATATCTTGGATAATGCGGTAGGTGCAATCAATGAACATGGTGATATTTGGGTAAGAATGAACCAAGATAAATCAGGCAAAAATGTAATAATAGAAATTGAAGATAACGGAATAGGTATGGATGCCGATACTGCGGAAAAGGTATTTAATCCTTTCTTTACAACAAAACCCGTAGGACAAGGTACAGGACTTGGAATGTCAATTACATATAAGATTATTAAAAATCATCACGGAGATATAAGAGTCGAGTCAAAGTTAAATGAAGGTACAAAATTTATAATAACGTTGCCTATAAACCAAAATAGAGATAATAACAATTCAAAAGCAAGCGAGGAAGCGGTAAATGGATAAATATAAAGTTTTAATAGTTGATGATGAGCCTGATAACCTTGCATTATTATATAGAACATTAAGAGGGAAATATGATATAGCAAAATCTACTTCACCGTTGCAGGCATTGGAAATTTTAAAACAAGAGCATTTTAATTGTATTCTATCTGACCATAAAATGCCTGAGATGGACGGAGTTGAGTTTTTAAAGCGAAGTTATGAGATTTCACCGGATACAATGCGTTTATTGGTAACGGCATATACGGATGCAGGGATTTTAATAGATGCGATTAACTATGCAAAAATATACAGATACATAAAAAAGCCGTATAATCCTGATGAATTAATGCTTGTAGTAGAAAGTGCATTAGAATATTGGCAATTGAAGTATGATAATGTATCATTGATAAATGATTTAAAGGATTTATTTTCAGGAACGATAACGGCTATAGTAGAGGCATTGGATTCAAAAGATACGTATACACTGGGCAGAAGCAAGAGAGTAACATTTTATGCGGTAAGGATAGCGAAGGCACTTCATCTTTCTATCACTACAACCAGCAGAATTGAGCTTGCAGGACTTCTTCATGATATAGGAATGATTGGGGTATCCGATGATATTCTTGCTAAAGTAGAAAAGTTATCACCTGAAGAATATAACGAAATAAAAAAACACGTAAGCCACAGCGTAAAAATTTTAGACGATATAAAGCAGCTTAAAGACGTTGTTGAAATAATAAAATATCATCATGAATATTTTGACGGAAACGGATATCCGTTTGGATTAAAAGGAGAGAATATTCCGATTGGTTCAAGAATAATAGCGGTAGCAGATGCATTTGATTCTATGGTAACGCCAAAGATATACAGAAATCAGGTGCCGCCATCTGTTGCAATGGAAGAAATAAAAAGAAAATCAGGAACACAATTTGATCCTGTTGTCGTAGATATATTTGAGCAAATACTTCCTGCCGTACTTGAAGAAAAAGATAAAGCTGAAAAAGCTGAAAAAGTATAAAATCAAATTTTTCAGGTGAGCGGAATATAAAATTTTATGCTAATATGAAATAGTCAGAGATATAAGGATTATTTTATATGAGAATGTCGAAGCTGTTCGTGCAGACACTAAGAGAATATCCGTCGGATGCGGAAGTAATAAGCCATAAATTGTTGGTTAGAGCAGGATATATAAGAAAACTTGCAAACGGAGTATATAATTATCTTCCATTAATGTGGCGGGTTTTGAAAAAGATAGAAAACATAGTCAGGGAAGAAATGGATTTGTCCGGAGCGCAGGAATTGTTAATGCCTTTTGTACAGCCTGCCGAACTATGGCAAGAATCAGGCAGATGGGATGTGTACGGAAAAGAGCTTATGCGGTTAAAAGACAGGCACTCAAGAGAGATGTGTTTAGGCCCTACGCATGAGGAAGTTATTACCTCGGTTGCAAGAGAAGGAATACGCTCATATAAACAGCTTCCCGTTAATTTATATCAAATACAATCAAAATTCAGAGATGAAATAAGACCTCGTTTCGGGCTTTTAAGAGGTCGTGAATTTATAATGAAAGATGCATACAGCTTTGATGTTGACGAAGAAGGACTTGATAAATCGTATAAAATAATGGCGGATGCATATAAGCGGATTTTTGAAAGATGCGGACTTGAAACAAAAATGGTTCAATCGGATTCAGGTG
>CANQLK010000079.1 GCA_947624665.1 Candidatus Gastranaerophilales bacterium | reverse complement strand
TACTCGCTTCCGACCTCGCTTACCGGACTTCGTCCGTCCGCAATTTCGCTGTCTTGAAATTGCTTTGCGCTCGGTCTGGTCGCTCCTTCGGCTGCCGCCTTGTACTCGCTTCCGACCTCGCTTTCCGGACTTCGTCCGTCCGCAATTTCGCTGTCTTGAAATTGCTTTGCGCTCGGTCTTGTCGATATATAAAATGAAATGATAAAAAATTAGTGTAAAAATTGAATTTGTAAAAGTTTATGTAAAATTCTAAAATATTTTGAGATTATAAATCGAGTTTTGTGATACATTGGTATTAACAAAAGATAGAGGGAAAACTTTAACGGTTAGATTAATGTTGAAGGAAACATATTCCCAAACAGTTTATTGATTTAGAGTCAAGGAGATTATTAAGTATGAGCGAATATTTGAGCAAGGAAGAAATCCGTAAGTGGAGAAGCTCATTGGAACGCATAACCCTGGAAGAATATGCAGCAAGATTAGGTAAAGTTATTCAGGAAGAAAAACACGATGACAGCTTAGTAGACAGTGTTATGATTAGAACTCTTAATTCTATGTCATCAGAAAAATACACTCCGAAAGCAGAAAAAATTCAAACTTTAGCAATAAAATCTTTTAATAAAGAAAAAGAATTAAAAGAAAAAAAAGAAATTAAACCGGAAAATAAAATAAAAGAATTAAAAGAAGTTAAAAAACAAGCTTCTTTACAGCCAAAGAAAAAAGAATCCGTAATTGAAGAAATTAAACAATCAAAAAAATTAAAAGAAGAAACTAATTTAAATTTATCATTTAAAAAAGCACTGACAGCAAGAGAACAATTGGTATTTGACTATTTTATGGCAAATCGAAATTCTATAGTATATGCAAAAGATTTGGCAAAAATACTTGAGCTGCCAAGAGATTATGTATATAAATACATTAAAAATCTGAGAAGCAAATTAAATGAAGAAGTTCTTCAAAATGCCGATAACGGCGGATATTTGTTGAAAGTATAATATGAACAGTGAGAAAAAGAAGCCGATAAAAGTGGCATTTCCTCACATGGGAAATGTATATATAGCGTGGGCATCAGCACTCAGAAAAATGGGAATAGAACCTGTTGTGCCTCCCCGCTCAAGCAAAAAAACACTTGAATTGGCTTCCATTCACAGTCCTGATTCTATATGCCTTCCGTATAAACTTGTCTTGGGAAACTTTCTTCAAGCTATCCAAGACGGTACCGATTATGTTGCAATGATTTCATCTCCCGGTATTTGCAGACTCGGTGAATACGGTCAAAGTATTAAAAATATCCTTAAAGATATGGGTTTTGAGAATAAATATGTTGAATTACAGCTTTATGACGGCTTTAAAGGTATGTATAAATTCTTAAAAGAACTTTCGGGTGTGAAAAATCCGTTGACTGTTATAAGGGCAATTAATATTGCGGTCAGAAAAATGTTTGTTCTGGACAGAATTGAAAACATATTTTCGTACTACAGGGCAAGGGAAATAACCGTAGGCACCGCAGAAAAACATTATAAACAAGCATTAAAATATATTTATGATGTTGAAAAAACTTCTCAGCTCAAAAAGGCTGAAAAAAAGGCAATTCAAGAGATTAAGAAAACCGAAATTGATGAAAAAAGGGATGTGTTGAATGTCGATATAACGGGAGAAATATTTCTTGTTCAAGATTCTTTTTCAAATCAAAGTATAGAAAAAGAACTCGGAAGAATGGGCGTTCAAATAAGAAGAAGTCTTACTGTTTCGGGATTTTTAAAAGATGCAATAATCCCTAAAATATTTAAAAAAGGCGAAACCCATCTTGAACGTGCGAACAGAATGGCAAAACCATATTTAATGCGTGATATCGGCGGTGATGCGCTTGAATCAGTCAGCGATGTAGCTTTTGCTAACGAATCGGGTACTGATGGTATTATTCACGTCAGTCCGTTCACTTGCATGCCCGAAATTATGTCACAAAACATATTTCCCTCAATGAGAGAAAACTGTGAAATACCAATCTTGACGTTAATTCTTGATGAACAAACAGGGAAAGCAGGCTACATTACAAGACTTGAAGCATTTGTAGACTTAATGCGCAGAAGAAAACTTTATAAACAAAAAAAGAAAAATTGTACTGTTTCGAACACGGAAATATGCAATCAAGCAGAATCAAAAAATATGTAAATATTGTGAAAATAATTTTCTTGGAGTTTAGGATATATGGAATCTTGCCGATATGTTTTTGAATCAATCAGATTTGATATGGAT
Organism: Candidatus Gastranaerophilales bacterium; assembly: GCA_947624665.1. Taxonomy (GTDB): domain Bacteria; phylum Cyanobacteriota; class Vampirovibrionia; order Gastranaerophilales; family Gastranaerophilaceae; genus Avigastranaerophilus. The sequence continues at coordinate 5,554 of CANQLK010000079.1, read as the reverse complement.
GCAATTTTCTCTTGCTGTAACAATGTAAGAGGATTATATGTTCCGGTTCCTCAAGATGCGGATGTTAATTTTGTAATGGAAGAATATTTTAAAAAGGCAGATAAAATATTAAACGGGATTTCATTAGGAAATGAGTGTGAAGGCTGTTATAAATTAACAAATGAATTTTTAAACGAACATTGTAACGATGAGGCGGAAACAAAAATTAAAACAGTTTATATTTCTGACTGGAGGTATTGTAATTCGGACTGTATATATTGCGTACACAGAAATGAAAAAAATAACATGAGTCATTATGATATCCTTCCTTATCTTGAGTGGTTAAAGAACAATGATAAATTATCAGATGGTTTTAAAATAGTGTTCGGCGGCGGAGAACCCGGCATTTTAAAAAATATGGATAAAATTCTGAACTGGGCTAAAGATACAATTGCTCCAACCTCGCATATTTCCATAATGTCCAATATGATAATATACAGAGAATCTTATAAGCAACTGCTGCAGGACGGCAGATTATATATCTCCTGTTCATTAGATTGCGGTAATAGAGATTTATATAAAAAAATTCATAATGTTGATTGTTTTAAAGTTGTTGCAGACAACATAAAAAAAATATTGAAGTATGCAAAATCTAACTATCAAATAAACCTTAAATACATTTTTTTGGAAAATTACAATGATAATGAAGAAGCATTAAATGAATTTATAAATCTTGCCGAAAAACTTGGTCTGAAAATAATTACCTTTGATTTTGACAGGGCCTGTTACAATGTTGGAAAACCAATCCCGGATAAAATACTGAATTTGTATAGTTTGGCTAAAAGCGAATCATTAAAAAAGAATTTAATTTTAAATACAGAAGAAAGAACAGAATATATGTATAATCAAAAGGTATATACATAATTATTGGGATTATTAAAATTTTGCATAAAAAAAAAGGAACTTGTTTAAGGCTCCTCTGAAATCTGTTTCAATTTCCTCGTGTGTTAGTAAAGGTAAGTAAGTAAGGTAAGTATGAATATAAAATTTTAAGTGGTTTTAAATTTATTTTGTATCATCTACATATATATAAAGTATATACGATTTAAATAATTGCCATTTAAAAATAAAAATTTTTTAAAAATCGGTTAAAACCCTTATTTGTCTAAGGGGAATCGGGATTTACATTCCTTAACAATTTATATTCGGTCAAAACAATCTTTATTGATTTCTATTTCCGAAACATTAATACATTAAATGATGTATTCAAAATAATTCAAAAAAAGCGGATACTAGAAGAGTAGGTTCGGAATAGTGTAAATGAGAGGTTTAGATTTTGTATAACACCATCTACCCGAATTATATAAAATCGTACTATGGAATAAACAACAGACAAATTAGTACAAAACAAAATGAAGAGAAACGTTCGGGTTCCTCTGAAGGTGCTGAAAATGCTCTGATAAACGAAAAACAAAAACAAAATCAAAATCAAAAAGACGTAAACCATTTTCCTAACGGTGAAAAAACGGCAATAGATTATTCCGCAAAACGAATAGGTATTGATCAAATATTATCGGATTTCAAAAATACGACAAATGCCATAGGCGCTCCGGATGATATAAAAGATGAAGTCGGGTCGTATCTGAAATTAATTGAAAATCAGGCAAAAAAGAACAATCCCAATTCTCAAATTATTCAGGCTGATTTAAAAAATGCCTCTCAAATATTGGATGAATATATTACAAATACGCTGAAAAAGCCTTCAAAAGTTGTGGAAAATTGGGTAGATGCGCTTTTTTTGCAACAAATTGATTATAAATCCAAAAAAGAAGAAGCTATTACACAAGAACCTTTAAAAGAAGTACCGCAAGAAATTGTTACGGACTTAAAAGACAGTGAAGAGGCTGTTGAACCTATTTCTGAAGAGAATAATCAGGATAAAATTTCAAAAAATTCTGCTGATGATATTTATATTCCCGAAGATGCCCGTTTAAAAAGAATGTTCATTCAGGCAAAAAAATATGCCGCTATTGACCGAAAAGAACAGGCGCTTTATTCTTTTCAAAATACAATGGATTATGCAGACAGCATAGGTGACACGCAGGCATGTGCAATGATAAGTTTTGAACAGGGCAGGCTGTACGATGAATTTAACCAATATGCCGATGCTTTATCGAGTTATAATATGGCTGCAAAACAGAGTAACGATAATAATATAAAGGCAAAAGCTCATCATTCCATGGGGAAAATTTATGATGAATTTGTATATTTTGAGCCTGCAAACGAGCATTATTGTGCAGCAGTTTCTTTTGCGGGGGAATCGGATAACTTAAAATTACAAACAAAGGTATTGTCTGATTTGGCGAAATTGCATGCCGGTCGCTATGATAAAGAAAAAAGTAATATGTTTATGGATATGTCACTTGATATAGCGAAGGAAACAAAAGACGAAAAAGTTAAAGGCATTATATATTCAAGGAATGCTCGTATATGCGAGAAATTAGGCGACAAATTTAAGGCATTAAGTATGTATGGAAATTCTGCCTCTGCATTTTCTTCGATTGAGGATTCGGAAAATCTTGCGAAAAATTATATGAGTGCCGCAAATATTATGAAACAATACGGAAATATTGCTAAGGCTAAAAAGTTATTATCTAAAGCCTATATATCTGTTCAAAGAACAGATAATGATGTGCTTAAAAGTCAAATAAGTAAAGCTATTGCTTCAATATAAAATGTCCGAGCGCAAAGCAATTTCAAGACAGCGAAATTGCGGACGGACAAAGTCCGGAAAGCGAGGACGGAAGCGAGTACAAGGCGGCAGCCGAAGGAGCGACAAGACCGAGCGCAAAGCAATTTCAAGACAGCAAGCGTAATGTTGCGACACCGGATTAAAACAGTTTAATAAATATTTCATATTAGACAAAATCTTCTTTTTGATTTATAAGATAGTATAAAAAGGGATATTTATGAAAATTGTTATATATGGCGCAAACGAAACCGCGTGTTTGATAGCGGCAAAATTATATGAGGATCATGATATCGTTATAATTGACGATACATATTCAAATAATGAAGAATTTCAAAAACTGGATATAGAATATGTTCAGGGTGCAGGTTCAAACATATCAATTCTGGAAGCTATCGGAATAAAGGATGCGGATATATTTATTGCTTGCAGTGATAATGATGAAGCGAATATTGTTGCCTGTCTTACCGTTATAAATATGACGAAACTAAAAACTGTTTGTTTTGTAAGTAAAAAGGACAATGTTGAATCTTTATCACTTGTAAGAGGTTCAAAATATCAAAATGGACTTATGATAGATTATGTTTTATGGCCCGAAGAGTTAATAACACAAGAAATATTCAGAATTATTACGGTGCCTAATGCTATAGATGTTGAAGATTTTGCAAACGGAAAAGCAAGATTATTCGAATATCGTATTGATTACGGAACAAAATTTATAAATAAAAAAATAAAAAATTGCAGTTTTCCTGAAGATACCCTTATAGTAGGCATTACAAGAGATGATAAATTGTTTATTCCTGATGGAGAAACGGAATTATTACTGAATGATAAAGTAATTTTTATGGGTTCTTCTTATTCACTAGATATATTGGCAAATAAATTTTTTCAGGATAATACCGACGTAAAACAGGTTACGATAATCGGCGGCGGTAATGTAGGCTTAATGCTTGCTCAAAATCTCGAAAAAGTTAATGTAAAAATAAAGATAATAGAAAATAATTATGACAGATGTGAAGAGTTAACCGAAAATTTAAAACATACGCTTGTTATTAACGGGGATGGCGCAAATTATGCGTTACTGGAAGAAGAAAGAGTTGGAGAGTCGGATGTTGTAGTCTGCGTTACCGACAATGACGAAAAAAATCTTTTATGTTCGTTGTTATCAAAGCAGCTTGGAGTAGCAAAGGTAATTACAAGGGTTTCAAAGAATGCAAATGCCAAACTGTTTGAAAAGGTAGGAATTGATGTTGCAATTTCTCAAGATTCTGCGGCAATAGATGATATAGATAATCATTTGATAAAAACAGAGGTTGAAATTCTTGCAACGGTTGAAAGAGGACAGGGAAAAGTTTTGGAAATATGTGTTCCTCATAATTTTAAAGCCGATACGCTAATGAATTTAAGAATGCCATGTAAAGCGATAATAGCGATTATTCAAAGAAGAAACAGAATAATTATCCCGAGAGGTACAACGCAGGTAATGCCGTATGATAATCTTATTGTTTTTACTACGCAAGAAAATGCGGATGCGGTATTAAATTATTTCAGAAAAGGCTCATAGTATGAATTTTAGATATATAGCAAACAGCTTAAGCTTTATATTAAAATGTTTGGCAATAGTAATATTGGTTCCCGTGATTTGTGCGGTTGTTTGCAATGAGTATACATCCGTAATACCGTTTGTAATTTCCTCCGTGAGTGCGTTTGTGTTAAGTTTATTTTTGTCTGGAAATGAAAAAAGCGGAGAAGAGGCAAATAATATAAACAAAGGTGAAGCAATGGCAACGGTGCTTATATCTTGGATTTTATTTTCCGTTTTAGCTGCCGTTCCGTTTTTATTTTACGGTTTAAAGCCAATTGATGCATTATTTGAAGCCGTTTCCGGTGTAACGACAACAGGAGCAACAGTATTAACTGACTTTTCCGTATATCCGAAAACAATGTTCTTTTGGCGTTCATTCAGCCAATGGCTCGGCGGTATGGGGATATTGGTATTGTTTATAGCAATATTACCTAAATTTGCCATAGCGGGCAGACAGATGTTTTTTGCGGAATCTCCGGGTGCCAGTTCTACGGAAAGTAAACTTACTCCCAGAATCAGACAGACAGCGGCTGCTTTATGGGGAATATATTTTTTCCTTACCGTTATAGAATTTGCAATTCTTGTTTATTTAAAAATGCCTGTGTTTGATGCTATATGCAATTCTTTTTCAAGTTTATCGGGCGGGGGATTTTCTCCGAGTCAGCAAAGTATTATGCAATACGGAAACTTAAAATTCATTTGGATTATTTCGGTTTTTATGTTTTTGTCGGGAATGAACTTTGTATTGCAATATAAGATATATATAAAAAGGAATTTTTTGCTATTATTTAAGGATGACGAATTTAAACTGTATTTTGCGATAGTATTTATATTTACGGCATTAATCGCATTAACGTTAACTACGCATCATTTGTATGACCTTAAAAAATCAATAGAGCTTGCTTTCTTTCAGGTTGTTTCCATTATAACTACAACGGGGTTTGTATCAGCGGATTACAATGAATGGAATTTAAGAGCGAAATTATTGTTATTTTTGTTAATGTTTTGTGGAGCATCAATAGGTTCGGCTTCAGGCGGGTTAAAAATACTTAGAATAGTACTTATATTTAAGTATTTAAAAAGGCAAATATCCAAAATATACCATCCTAATGGGGTTTACCCGATAAAAATAAGCAGAGTTATAATAAAAGAAGATATAGTAAGGCAGATAATATCATTTTCAATGTTTTATTATACTATATTTGCAATAACGGCAGTGCTTCTAATATATATAGAACAAG
>CANQLK010000078.1 GCA_947624665.1 Candidatus Gastranaerophilales bacterium | reverse complement strand
TACTGCACGAACTGCACCGCCTGCGATAACTCCGGTACCTTGTGAAGCCGGTCTTAACATTACACTGCCTGCTCCCGAACGTCCTGTTATCGGATGAGGTATTGTTGTTTTAAATATAGGTACGTTAATTAAATTCTTTCTTCCGTCTGCTACTGCTTTTTGTATTGCTATAATAACTTCTGATGCTTTTGCGCAGCCGACACCTACTTGTCCGTTTTTGTTTCCTACTACTACTATTGCTCTGAAGCTAAGCTTCTTACCGCCTTTTACTACTTTTGTTACTCTGCTTACCTGAATTACTTGTTCTTTCCATTCTGTTTGCGGAGCTTCAGTTGTAGTTTCAATCTTTTTCTTTTTCGTTTTTGCTGTTTTAGTTTCTTCCACTTTTATTACCTTTCTGTGTATTAGTATTATCCTAAAAATAAAAAAACATCAAAATTGCGCTTATGTTTTTAAGCTTATTTTGAAGTTCTGCGGATTATAAATTTTCTGACATAAATATAATAAAACATAAATTTAATTTTTCAAGTGATGTTATTCATTTAAATTTACATATTTTACTTTTTGCCATGACAAATCTATATACTTTGTACTCTTTTTCAGCCTGATTATATCCGGTGAGGTTAATATACCTTTTATGGCTTTTATTCTTGTCAGTAACGTTGTATCTAATCTGCCAAGCCTGATTTTTACCGTTTCTAATTGTGCAAATGCATTATTCGGTATTCTTAAATCCAAGTATTGTACTTTCTCTCCCGAATATTCTTCTATTGTTTTAGCTATGGTATAAAGCTCGTTTATCTTCTTTTCGTCCCAATTCTCGTAATCATCCCCTTTTGTGCCATAACTTAATACTTTTATCGTATTAAATTTCTTCGGATTTAGCGGAAGATAATCTCTTGAAATGATTTCTCCCGACAATGCAAAGGCTGCCACATCAGGTGCTTCCTCTGAAGGTGATACCGTTATTACGGGTGTAATTTCTTCTATCATTACAACTAATCTTGCAGGAAGCCAAAATCTTCTGACATAAGCTCTTTTTATCGGAGTCAAATGTTCTATCTCTCCTGCTATAGCCGCAGGATTTACTTTGTATATCGCTTTCCCGTTTACGGGTACTTTCTTCATTTCGTTTAGTATCTTTTCGTTTGATACTATGGAATTCCCTAATATCTCTATATGCTTTAAATTCGGATTATATAAATCTCTGCTTAAAATCCAATAATGAGAAATCATAACTTTGTGTAATAAATAAATTATCACTAAAAGTATGATAAATCGAATAAATTTATATATTCGGCGCATTAATATTTCACTGCGCCTTGCTTTTCTGCGTAGCTTTTGCTGTCTTATTCTCCTTTGAATTATATATTCGTTTGACATTTTATTTATTTATTCCCGCGCTGTTCAATATTGTTAGCACAAGATTATCATAATCCATACCCATTACGGCTGCTTGAGCAGGTAAATCGCTTGTATCCGTCATCCCGGGGCTTGTATTTATTTCCAAAAAGTATGGTTCATTATCTTTAACCATAAAATCAATTCTTGATACACCTCTGCAACCTGCACATTCGTGAGCTTTTACCGCTATTTCTTTTATTTGTTTCGTTTTCTCTTCGTTTAATGACGTTGAAGGTACTATAAAATCAGACATACCTTTTGTATATTTCGCTTCATAGTCATACCACTCGTTTTTTGGTCTTATTTCAAGAATTTCCGTTGCAAAAGCTTTTCCGTCTTTTTCAAGTACGCCGACGGTAATAAAAAATCCGTCTATAAATTCTTCAATTAATACATCATCATTATATTTTAATGCTTCATTATATGCACTTTCAAGTTCATCAGGGGTATTTACCTTTGTCATTCCAAAACTTGAACCTTCACATACCGGTTTTGTTATAATAGGATACCTTAGGTCTTTGCATGCTTCTTTTACGTTTTCACCTTTTTTTACAAATACAGATTTTATAAGCGGAATGTCTTTGTTTGTTGAAAGTACTCGTTTTGTATACTCTTTATTCATACAAATTGAACTTGCCATAACTCCGCTTCCCGTATATGGTATACCGAGTATTTCAAGTATACCCTGCACGCAGCCGTCCTCTCCGTATTTCCCGTGCAATGCATTATATATAACATCGTATTTTCCGTGCGATAATTTTTCCGCAATATCTTTACCGGTTACTACAAGCTCGGCATTGACGTATCCGAGTCTTTTTAATGCTTTCAATACGTTGTTTCCCGAACGCATTGATACTTCTTTTTCACTTGATAAGCCTCCGCATAATACTGCTATTTTGGCATCTTTTGCGTATTTTTCGTGATTTGTTCCCATAATTTATACTCTTCTTTTTCTCTATCTCCAATATATTTAATTTCAGGTTCCAATTCTATTGTATATTTTTCTTTTACTTTTGAATACATTTTATTCATTAATGTTAAAACATCTTTGGAATCTGCATTGTTTTCATTGATTATGAAATTTGCATGCTTGTCAAAAACAGCGGCACCGCCTTCTCTTACTCCCTTAAATTCGCATAAATCCAACAATCTGCCAGCCGAGTCATTAGGCGGATTCTTAAAAATACTTCCTGCGTTGCCATGCACGAGTGATGGCTGTCTTGTTCGCCTGAATTCGACATTCCTTTGCATTATTTCTTTTATTTTTTCCCTATTTCCTTCATTAAGCCTGAATTTTGCTTTGAGCATTATGTAATTACCGTCAGATATACTTGAGTTTCGATATCCGAATTTCATATCATTTTTGTACAATGTTATTTTCTTTTTGTTTTTTAAATCGTAAATATCTGCTGAAACAAAAGTATCTGATATTGATTGATTATGGGCAGAAGCATTCATGCATATCATGCCTCCAAAACTTCCCGGAAATCCCGCTAAAAATTCAAATCCGCAAAGTCCTGCTTTTTGTGCTTCCGAAGCGGCATAAGGCCCTTTTGTACCGCAATATACTTCTATTTCTTCTCCTTCTGTTTTTAAACCGTTAATATTTTTTGTTATTATTATTTTTTTGTTTATGAAATCCGATGAAAACAATACGTTTGAACAATTTCCCAATACTAAATCGTATTCGTTAACAATTGATAACAGTTCATCTAAAGTTTCGGGAAATGCCGCTTCTTTTACGATTCCTCCGATTTTAAACGTTGATTCATTTTTTATTTCATAATCTTTAAATATTTTCACTTCGTTACAACCTTATCATATTGCTCTTTTAAAAGTCCGCCCAGTTTTGTTATACTTCCTGCTCCTAGTGTTATTACTATATCGTTTTCTTTCAGGAACGGATATATTTGTTTTGCACAATCCTCCATTGTTCCTGATATGTATTTGCAATTTTTGTGATTTACTTCTTTTGAAAAATTATTTGAATTTATTCCATCTATTTTTTCTTCACCTGCCGGATAAACATCCGTTATAAAAAGTTCATCTGCATCTTTAAATGCATTTTTAAATTCGTTCCATAGTGCATTTAATCTTGTATAACGGTGGGGTTGAAATATTGCAACAAGTTTTTCGTTTGATTTCAATACGGATTTTATTCCGTTCAATGTCGTTTTTATTTCGCTCGGATGATGGGCATAATCATCATATACATTTATTTTAGAAAAATCGCATACTTTTTGAAATCTTCTTCCCATACCCGTAAAATTTTTAAATGTATTAGATAAGTTCTGCTTAACGGCACCTGTTTTATCAAGTGCGCAATATACTGCAAGTGCATTGTAAACATTATGTATCCCGGGAATTGATAACTCTAATGAACATAACTTTTGCTCTTTTTTGTACACATCAAATTTTGTGCCAAAGCCTTCCGATATAATATTTTTTGCTCTATAGTCGCCTTCAATAAGCCCGAATGTAATGTATTTATAGTCAGGATACAATTGCATAAATTTTTTATTGCCTTCATTGTCACTGTTTATAACCACTGTCTGTGAAGGATTATTTTTCAAAAATTTATTAAACGTTTGTGCTATATCATTGAACCCGTTTTTATAAAAATCTAAATGATCTTCTTCCATATTATTTATGACTGCAATATCAGTTTTATATTTTTGAATTGTGCCGTCAGATTCGTCAAGTTCCGCAACGAAATATCTGTTTCCGTCGTATTGTCCGTTTGTATTTAATTCGGGGATAATACCGCCTACAACAAAAGAAGGATGCTCATTAATCCTATTTAAAATATATGAAGCCATTCCGCTTGTCGTTGTTTTCCCGTGCGTACCGCAAAAACCTATAAAATATGATTTATCACTGTCCGCAAATTCATCCGATATCATTTTTAAAATGTCCGAACGATGATAAACTTTTAATCCAAGCTCTTTTGCTCTTATAATTTCCTCGTTAGTGCTTTTAATTGCACTGCTTGCTACTATAATCATATCTTTTTTTATAAGGTTTTTATCATGCCCGATTGAAATTTTCACTCCCAATGACTCTAAAAGATGAGTGTACTTGCTTTCTTCCAAGTCCGAGCCTGATACTGTGCATCCTCTTTCGATTAAATATTTTGCAAGTGCACTCATACCGACTCCGCCTATAGCTATAAAATGAAAATTTTTATTTTTTAAGTCCATGAAAATAATCCTCTCTCCTTTTATTATTTTAGTATAAAAATCTTTTTATAAATTATTAAACAGTTGAATTATTGTTCTGATGATTGTACAATCAGTTTGAAAATAATTATAAGAGGTTTATATGAAATTACATGTTCAAACTTTATTTGTAGCCATAGGACTCGGTATTAAACGTAATTGGCACATTTTTCTTGCTATTATTGCAGGTATAATATTCGGTAATTATATTCACGAACATATAGCGGATATTCCAAAATTGGGAAAAGTAATTCAAATTTTAAATTTTATAGGCGGAGCTTTTATTAGAATAATTCAGATGGTTGTTATACCGTTGGTTTGTTCTGCTGTAATAGTAGGTATTTCGAGTATCGGTGACAGTAAACAAATAGGTAAATTCGGTAAAAGAATGATTATCTATTACGGTATAATTACCGTAGTCGCAGTTCTAATCGGCTGCGCTTTGGTTCTTATTTTCCAACCCGGTAACGGAATTCAGGATTATATTAATCAACAGGCTGCTTTGGAAATTCAAGAACAGGTTAGCAATGTTATTGAACAGCAAAGAGGCAATATCGGTAATATTTTCTTAAATATGATTCCTAAAAATCCTTTGGAATCGTTGTCAAAGGGCGATATGATTCCGATAATATTCTTTACTTTAATATTCTCTATTGCTTTATCAAAATTAGGCGAAATAAACAGACCGATAGTTTCAGTTTTCGAATCCGTTTTTGCTGCAACAATGAAAATAACCGATTGGATTATGGTTTTTGCAGCTCCCGGTATTTTTGCATTGACTACGGTTTCAGTTTCTTCATTCGGTTTAAGTATTTTCCAAAAAATATCGGTATTCTTGGGAATAATAGTTCTCGGATTTATGATTCAGTTCTTTATCGTATATCCTGCTGTTATGAAAATATTCAGTAAAGTTCCTGTTTCTACATTCTTTGCGGCAATTATTGAAGCTCTGTTAGTTGCTTTTGGTACCGCTTCAAGCAGTGCAACTCTTCCTTTAACAATTGCGTGCTGTGAAAAAAGAGGGATTTCACATAAAGTATGCAGTTTCGTATTACCGTTAGGCGCAACGCTTAATATGGACGGAACCGCTCTATTCCAAGTAGTTTGTGTTATTTTCTTAACTCAAGCCTATGGTGTAAATATCGAGCTGACTCAAATAATTTTAATTATGATTCTTGTTATTATTTCTTCAAGTACTTGCGCAGGAATCCCCGGGGCAGGTTTGATTACTATTGCACTTGTTCTTAACAGCTTGGGACTCTCTCAGGAACAATTAATTGAAGGCTTCGCATTCTTGTTTGCAATTGATCGTGTTGTTGATATGCTTAGAACTACGGTTAATGTTGCTTCTGATGCGGTTGTTACGGCTATTATTGCCGATAATGAAAATGAAATAGATTATGATTTGCTTTTAAATACCAGTGAGTATAAAGATATAATCTAATTAATTAAAACAAAAAAGATAATAAAAAAGCTCCCCAAAAGGGAGCTTTTATTTTTAATAATTAATCTACCAAAACTTGTTGAATTTCAACATTTGGTTTGCCTAACACTCTCACTAACTCCAACACGGAAGCTTTCATGTGGCACTTTTGTGAGGTGCCGCTAAAAAAGTCCGTATAAAAGCAACCTTCGCAAACACAACCTCTTTTGTAACACTCTAAAGCCGTATTTGTCCATCTTCTGACTGCTATCGATCTACCCATATCTCTGCTTCTAAGCACTGATAATCCTCCTTGAAATAATCCCCTTTAATGTACTTTTGTTTTGTCATGTACATTCCATAAATCTTTATACTCTTATTATATCTGTTTACTTTCCTATTTCAAGAAATCTTTATTCATTTATTACGTTATGATACAAAAATTAATAATATAATGATTTATGTATTACATTCATTTGTTGAGTATATGCTCATTAAAAAAGAGCTTTATAAAAGCTCTTTTAATTTTATTATCTGAAACTTACCGTCGGAAATTTCTTCGTTAATCCGCTTTTTATTGAATTAATCTCATTATTAATTCTTTCGTCGGTAAGGGTTGTTTCTTCGTCTTGTAAAGTAATTCTGTATGCTAAGCTTTTATATCCTTCTTGAATGTGTTCTCCTTGGTAGATATCAAACAAATTAACTCCTTTAAATATTTTATTATCAGCTGACTTCCTTATTGTTAGCATAATTTGTTCATTTGATATGTCTGATTGAATAGCAAATGAAATATCTCTTTGTACTTCAGGATAAAGAGGCAAGGGCTTATATTTTACCGTATGCATTGTTGAAGCAGCTTTTATTAGCTTGCCTAAATTCAGTTCAAAAAGAAATATATTTTGATTAATTTTTAATTTATCTTTTATTATCGGATATATTTCACCGAAATATCCGATTGTTTCGGGTGTTTTTCCTAACAATACTACTTTTGCACATCTTCCGGGGTGCAGATATTCGCAGTCATCGGCAGAATTCATTTTTACCCTGTTTGAAATATTAAGCAGCGCAAATAATGATTCCATTACCCCTTTTAATGTATAAAAATCTGGCGAAGGAAGTTTTTTCCAAAGGTTATTGTTTGTTTCACCCGTCATTATACCTGATATCATTTGATTTTCTTCTACACCGCTGTCAATTTTTTCGGCAGGTTTCTTTATAAAATAAGTTTTACCTGTTTCGTAAAGCCAAATATTTTTTTGCCCGTTGTCAAAATTTGATTTCAACGTTGAGAGCATGTTCGCTACAATCGTCTGTCTGAGCATTGTGTGGTCTTCCGATTGAGGGTTTAGAACAAATACTGCTTCTTCTTTGTTATATTTAAGTCCGAATTGATTTAACAACGGCTCACCTATTAGTGATGAGGTCATTGCTTCATTAAAACCGTATCCGAGGAAAAGTTTATTTATTTTTTTCATCAATTTTGATTCTTCGCTGATTTCAGGCGATTGAGTTTTATTCGGCAGCGAAGGTTCTATTTTATCATAGCCGTATATTCTGGCTATTTCTTCAATCAGATCTACTTCTTGTTTAACATCATTAACTCTGTATGTAGGTGTTTTAAATTTTGCTGCCGATTCATTTTTACCCAAAAGTGTAAAGCCTAAATTTTCTAATATTTCAACTGATTTTTCAGCAGGTATTTCTATTCCTAATATCCTCTTTATTTGGTTAAATCTAAGAGTTATAATTACATCATCAAGTTTATTTTTGCCTGTTTCCGTTATT
>CANQLK010000077.1 GCA_947624665.1 Candidatus Gastranaerophilales bacterium | reverse complement strand
TAGTATAACAAGTTTTTTACCTCTGAAACTTTTCCTTTTTATATGGAAATTATCATATTTTGAGGTCGAAGGAACAAGAATTGTTTCTTTATTGTTTCTGTTATCCGTTAATTCATAGTATTTACCGCATTTTTTGACACTAAAAGGAGTACCTTTTATATTTTCAATTTGTATATTTTGTTGTTCATCATCAGCAAAAATCGGTAAAACCGATAAAAATATAAACATTAAAAAACATATAAACTTTTTCATAAAATCTTCCTTTATATTGGTTTAATTATATCAAATTTTGTATGGGGGGGGGAAGAGGAAAGTCTGTAATTAATAAGTAATATTAACATCTATTGAAGGATTAGGTATTATTAACCACAACGGATACAATATCATAGAAGTTATAAACCAAGGCAGTGCGTGCATTATCTCTTTTCTTTCCTGTCTTTGCCGTTCTTTTTGCATTGTTATTCCAATTTGTGATTTTACCGAATTTACATCATTTTCTTCGGAATATTTAATATATTCAAAAGGAACAAGTATTTCATTTTTATCGTTTATTACGCCGTACTTTTTGCCTGTTCTTGCTATATATATTTGCTTGAAACTGTCCTGCCCGATATATTTTAATTCAAGCTTTTTAGCATTTATATCATTAAGATTTGTTATATTTTCTTCTATATTTGTACTTAAAGGAGAAATATCATCATAAATAAACGGAACTTTTATTCCTCCCGTTGAATTTACTATCCCCCACTTAGACACATGTTTTACGATAATATTATCATCTTGTTGAAAAGATAGATTAAGTCCCGTTAATCTGTTTATAAATAAATCTGTCCCGATTAATTTAAAATCATCATAAACACCGCTTAATCTCTGCATTTGCCCGTTTTTAAACAGATACAATTTATTCCCTGTTTCTATCATTCCGTCGGAAGGATAATTCTTCAAATCGAAAGCCGTATTGTTATTTATAAACTCATACAGGCTGTTAAGAGAATCAATAACGGGAATTTCAGTAATTTGGGCTAAATTTATGTTTTTATATTCAATTTTTTTATAAGTTTTTAAATTGTATAAATTAATATTTTTACCCGTAAGCGTTATAGCGTAATTACTTTGAGGGAATAATATCTGCTCGTATTTTACATAAAGATTATTGTTTTCAATTCTTATATTCTCATTGATATTAGCTGGGTTTAAAAATACATAACCGTCATAAAACAAGAAAGGACTTTCATAAAACAACATTTTGGCGCTTTGATATAAATAGTCATTACCTCGATTTTTATATGGATATTTAGCATATAAAATAATATTGTCTAAAGGCGCAAAAGATACATTTAAGAGCTTTGAAACCGTTGAATTTTCATCGGGAAATTCTACTTTCGCAAAAACGGGTTTTGTTATATGAATTATATTGCCTTGAACATATATTATTCCGTATTTTCCGTTTTGCTTATATCTTATAACCCCTTCATCGGGATAATTTTCAAATTTAATATTCTGCAATTTATTGTTTTGAGAATAATAAGACTGCATAAAATTATCATATAATCCGTCAGGGCTGTATAGGGAAATAAAAGCAGTATTTTCACCCACGCAGGCAATTTTTTTATCTGATTTAATTTTCCTTATTCTCTCATATTTAAACGGCAGAACTTTTTCCGCATTATCAATTTCCTTTGAAGCATATACTAAAGGCGAAAATATAATAATACATATTAAGCACACTAAAATCTTTTTCACTGTTAACCTCTAAAAAATATTATAACAAAATCGTGAATATAGAATTTACAATTCGCCATATAAAATTTAATTGTTATAATATTTATTTTATAATTAGCAAAAAGAGTGTTATATGGTAGAAATTTTAGAAAAAGAAAATTTAATAAAAAACATAGTTGCCGAAACGAATTTAAAACATGTGGCAATAATAATGGACGGCAACAGACGCTGGGCAAAGAGTAAATTTCTGCCGTCGGCTGCGGGGCATAAAAAAGGTGTTGATGCTTTAAGAACTATTACTAAAGCATGTACAAAATTCGGAATTAAATATCTTACAGTTTATGCTTTTTCTACTGAAAATTGGAACAGGGATAATGAAGAAGTATCATTTTTAATGGAACTTCTTGCTAAAACAATAAAATCCGAAGTTCCCGTATTCATTGAAAATGATATTAAATTAACTTTTATTGGAGATAGAACACGATTAAAGCCCGAGTTGGTTAAAATACTTGAATATGGTGAAAAAGAAACAGAAAAAGGTTCTTCTTTAAACTTGCAAATAGCTTTTAATTACGGAGCAAGAATGGAAATTACCCATGCACTGAAAACTATTGCTCAAAAAGTTAAAGACGGAATTATGGATGTAAATGAAATCAATGAACAAACGGTGGCAGATAATTTATATACAGCAAAAATCCCTGACCCTGATTTATTAATAAGAACGGGCGGAGAAAAAAGAATAAGCAATTATCTGCTTTGGCAGTGCGCTTATTCGGAAATCTATGTTACAAATACATTTTGGCCTGATTTTAATGATAATTATTTGGCGCAGGCAATTATGGAATTTAATAACAGACAGAGAAGATTTGGAAAATAATTTATGAAAAAAATAATACTTGCAACTTCTAACCCCCATAAATTAGAAGAAATAAATGCAATAAATAAGAGCAAGAATATAAAATTTGAAGTTATAAAAGAAAAATTTAATCCCGAAGAAACGGGAATGACATTTGAAGAAAATGCCGTAATAAAGGCTAAAGCCGCATCAAAAATTACGGGGCAATATTGTTTGGCTGATGATTCGGGTTTATGTATAGATGCACTTGAAGGAGCCCCCGGGATTTATTCTTCAAGATATGCCGACAGTCCCGAAGCCAGAATAAACAGAGTATTAAAAGAAATGAAATCCGTACCTTATGATTGGAGAACGGCTCATTTTGAATGTACTATGGTGCTTACTGACGGCGAAGGCAATATTCTGCATAAAGAAACAGGTAAAATATTCGGCTATATTGATGATTGCCCGAAAGGGAAAAACGGCTTCGGTTATGACCCTGTTTTTCTTCTCAGCGAGTATGACAAAACAATAGCAGAACTGGATGAAGAAATTAAAAATCAAATATCTCACAGAGCAAATGCGCTTAATCCGATGATAAAATGGATAGAAGAAAATTTATAAATTAAGCTTTTTTCTCATCATCTTCATAATTTCTTAATCCCGGAGCGGCATTGCTTCCCGTAATCTTTGCAGTGATTGCATATTGAAGTTTCGGTATTACAAAACCCAATGCAATAGCAGAAATTCCTATTGCTACAGCTCTAAAGCCCGAAGAAGTTACGAAGCTCTTTCTGTTAATTCTATCAAGCAGCTTTTTATCAACCATTCCGCCGTTTGATTTATTTGCTTCTTTTATTATCGATTGAGCATAATCTTCAATATTATCTCTGAATGCGGTAATTTTTTTCATCGGGATAAATCTGAAACTATCCGTTAGAGCTTCACCAAATTTGCTTTTATAAACTTTTTGCATAAATTCGGGCGAATTTATTGAACCGTTTTTCAAAACATCTTGAACCTGTTGTTTTGTAAGCACCCTGCCAATACCGCTTTGTATGGGCTGTAATTTAGACATTTTAGCGGCTTTCTTTAGCAAATTTTTGTCTTTAATATGCTTTGCAAGCTCTTTTAAAGAAATTACATCCGAATTAAACGGCAAAGATGAAAGAATTTCTTTGCCTTGTTCATCCATAACACCGATGGTTTTTGCGGCAAAGTCCTCGGCTTTCATAGCTATATAAGAACCGTCAACATTTCTTAGCGAATTTACCATAGCGGAATGAACCTGTTTTGCCGCAACGGGATCAACATTCGTAATTCCCGCTAAACCCGTAAGTTTTTGAAGTCCTTTATAGATTAAAGGAGTACTTGCATAGTAGAAGAAGGAAGAAGCGGAATCTCTAAATGCATATTCCCTTGCTTCATCTTTATTTCTGGCAGTGGCAACACGTCCTGTTAAAATACCGACATCCGTTGTAAGCATTTTAGCTACTCTGTTGTTTTCCAAAGTATGTGCGAATGTCGTCAAAAATTCGGGTGATAATCCTTTAAATGAAGTGCTTTTTTTGGAATTTATTTCCTTTTCAAATTCTTCAAACGAATATTTTTCAAGAATATTATATTTTGTTTGATTCTTTTTAAGTCCGTCATCTAATTTGTTTTCCATTTTGTTTCTGCCCATAAGTCTTTCAGTAACAGCGTGATTGATTTTAGGCAGTACAAAACCTACAAAACCCGTTGCTAATACGGCAGAAGCTGCTATTTTTGTAAATTTAAAAACAGCAAGTTTTTTGGTTATAGCTTGCGCCTCAGCCGAATTTTGAGCCGTTTTTGCTATTGATGATTCCAAGTTTTTAAATGGAGTTCTTAGTGCATCTTTTCCTACATCAAATTCGGTATTGGTAATATTGAGAAATTTTTTCCCGATGAAATCGCCGATTTTATTAAAAATATCAACACCTTTCATCCAAAATACCGCAGAAACTATATCTTCCGTAAACCTTTCCCTGAATTCATTCTTTCCGCCTCTTTTATATGCGTTTATTCCTCTGCCGCCGCTTACAAATGTTTCCAAAACAACCGTAGAAGCCAATGAATCGGGATTGGACAGAGTTCTTAGAACTTCTCTGCCGTTTATTCCCTTATTACTGATTTTTTTATATCCTTCAGGATTTACCTTACTACTTTGTATATGCATTAATCGACTATCTTTTTTATTGTTTACCGCATTATTAAAACATAATAAATATTCTTTTTTGCCTTTTTTTTGAGAAATTTTAAAAAAATTAATATTTCCTTTACTTTATAATTTTAAATAATATAATATGATTACTCACTAATCCTCGATGCAGATTGGAATGTTTACATTATCGACCGGCATGAGAAAGGAAAAATAATATGGCAAATATAAAATCGGCTAAAAAAAGAATATTAACGGCACAAAGAAACTACGAAAGAAACGTAGCTTTTAAATCATCCATTAAAACTGCCGTTAAGAAAGCTGTTGTTTTAGCTCAAGCCAAAGAAAAAGACCAAGCAGCAATTAATTCAGCTATATCTGAAGCTTATAAACTTTGTGATAAAGCCGTTTCTAAAGGTATTTTACACAAAAATACGGCTGCAAGAAAAAAATCAAGACTTACAAAAGCTATTAACAAATTAATGGCTTAGTTTTATTTTTTTAGGTTAAAAAAAGCTCCTTTTCATCTGAGGAGCTTTTTTTATTATCAAAATTCTATATATTTTATCCGACTAATCCCGAATCATCATATTCTGATGCTTTTACCATTATGGCATGTTCAACGGGATTTTCTTTCTTTATTGAAGTATCAAACGGTACTTCGTCAAAACTGTAATCTTCTCTTACTTTTTTCATTTGGTTTTCGTCTACAAGCTTTTTTGCAAGTTCCGCAATCTCATATACCAATTGATATCTGTTTTCGGTGTTCTCGTTAAGCTCCCAGGCTATTTTTATAATTTGGTTCATATTACCTCCAATGTACTCAGATAGTTAAATCATACTATGTACAATTTTTAATATCAAGCCGAATTAAAAAACTATAAATAAAATAATGTAAACTTTTGTAATGTTTCCAAAACCCATGCCCGTTAATACTTTACGGTTTAACAGCTTAAACAGACATTCTATGTAAATAATTGTAAAAACAACTTTAAATCATGAAAACCCATGCGCTGTCATGCTTTCCATGATTTCAAAAAAAATTATCGTTCGCTCTCTGTAGCCATAATATGGGGCAAAATTCTATTATTTATATATAATAGCTTGAATTTACAGGGTTTTATGCAAAATTTTAATGCAAAAATATATCATACAAAAGAAAAAATTATAAATATAAGGTCTGAAATACTCTTTAGAGAAGCAGAGGACGATTTCTATTATTTTAATAAAATAAATAAAGCATACAAAAAACTTTTAAAAGCCGTTGAATTGACTCCTAATCACATAAAAAGCGTTTTGCTTCTGGCTGATATATGCTTTATAAAAGGGAAAATAGAAAAAGCTCTAAACTTGTATTTGAGTATTTCGAAAATTAAACCCGATGCAAAAGTCTTAGGCGGTGCTGCAGCTTGCTATAATATGTTAAACAATTACGAAAAAGCTCTATACTTCTGCGATAAAGCTCTTTTAAATCTTAAACCTTCGAATTTTGAAATAACCGCCCAAATAACCGAAATAAAAATTAATGCCCTATTTAATCTGAAACATTTTAAACAGGCTTATCAGATATTTGTTCATTCCCAAAATTTAATTAATCAAAATAATCTTAAATTGTTTTATAATATTAATTATGAACTTTTAAGCAAAAAAATAAATATTCAAGAAAGACTCAGACATTCGCAGCTGAAAATAGTTTAATCGGGAAGTTAATGTGAAAAAAAAATATCTGAAAAAAATAATTCTTCTTTTTATAACATTTTTATTTCTGTATTTCGTTTTTGTAAATCTGGATTTAAAAGAATTAATCAGCATAATGAAGGATTTTAATATAAAATATTTCTTTTTATTAATGCTGTCAGTAATAATTTCCCAGTCATTCAGAGGCTTAACATTTACTTTTCTTATGTCAAAAACAGCTAAACTGCGTTTGAGAGAAATAGTTCCTTTATGTTTAACCTCATCTTGTTTGAATATTTTTCTGCCTGCAAGAGCAGGTGATATCTTTAGAGCTTTTTTTGTCGGGCAACAATATGACATTAATAAAATTAAAGTATTCGGCACCGTTATGCTCGAACGAATTTTTGATACCATTAGTATTTTTTGTTTACTTGCTTTGGGAATTTTTATATACCACAGAAATACTATAGCGGTTCATCTTTGCACATTTGCGGGTTTTATTATTGTAGTCGGTATATTATTTGTTGTTATTACGTATAGGTATAATAATACAGAGAAAATATGCAATTTTATTATAGATAAAACAAAAAATTTTCCGTTCGCTTTTTATATCAATAAATTTGTAATGTTTACAAACAAAACGTGTAATTCATTTTTTCACGGGTTTGAGGTTATAAACTCACCTGTCGAAATAATAAAAGTTATATTGGCTTCTTTTGGAATATGGATATTTGAATGCATAAATTTTTATATAGTAATTCACGGGTTCGGATATAATATACATTGGTCTGTATCATTATTTTTGATAGGATTTATAGCCTTAGCATGTATGGTTCCTTCGACCTCGATTTTTATAGGGCCTTATCAAATGGCAGTTATCTCGGCGTTTGCTATATATGATGTTAATAAAGAAGCCGCTCTTGCAATCTCATTTATCGATCAAGCGGGTATTATGATTATTTCGTCTGTAATTGCCGCTATATTCCTGTTAAAAAACAATATTTCTTTGAAAGAACTAAAAGAAGATATAAAAAAGCAATAAAAAAGAATTTGCCTGTTAGGCAAATTCTTCTGTCTTGAAATTGCTTTACGCTCGGTCTTGTCGCTCCTTCGGCTGTCGCCTTGTACTCGCTTCCGACCTCGCTTACCGAACTTCGTCCGTCCGCAATTTCGCTGTCTTGAAATTGCTTCACGCTCGGTCTCGTCGCTCCTTCGGCTGTCGCCTTGTGCTCGCTTCCGACCTCGCTTACCGAACTTCGTTCGTCCGCAATTTCGCTGTCTTGAAATTGCTTTACGCTCGGTCTTGTCGCTCCTTCGGCTATCGCCTTGTGCTCGCTTCCGACCTCGCTTACCGAACTTCGTCCGTCCGCAATTTCGCTGTCTTGAAATTGCTTCACGCTCGGTCTTGTCGCTCCTTCGGCTGTCGCCTTGTGCTCGCTTCCGACCTCGCT
>CANQLK010000076.1 GCA_947624665.1 Candidatus Gastranaerophilales bacterium | reverse complement strand
GATATATTCGATATTAAAAAGAAGCGATGAGAAATTTGTAACCGAAAAAGCATACGAGAATCCGAAATTTGTAGAAGATGTTTTAAGAGATATAATATGCATGTTAAAATCGGATAATAAAATAACGTTTTACGAAGTAGAGGTAGAAGCACAAGAGAGCATACACAATCATAACGCTTGGGCTTGGCAGTCAGAAACAAAGTAGCAAAATAATCGGAGATAAAAATGAAAGAACTGTTTAACGAATACGTACAATCACTTGAAACATATATAATGATTCAAATAAAAATGGAAACCGCAAGGTTAACACCCGAACTAACAGCAAAAAACAGAGCGCCTATTTCACTTTCAATGGGAGCACCTGTTGAAAGACCGCCGCAATTGGTTACGGATAAAATTATGGAATATGCAAATACAGAAGGAATGCATACTTATACTCTTGTAAAGGGTGAAAATTATTTGCTTGAAGCTATTGCAGTGAACATGAAAAAACGTACGGGTATTGACTTTGATTCTAAATCAGAAATTTGCGCATTGATTGGTTCAAAAGAAGGTATTGCAAACTTAATCAGAGCTTTAATTAATCCGAAATTCGATATAAAAGACAGAGATATAATTTTAATTCCGGATCCCGGGTATGCTTCTTATAAAGAGATGGTAAAAGTTTCAGGCGGTTTTGGATACGGAATTCCGTTAACAAAAGAAAACAATTACATGCCAGACTTGGAAGAAGCCTTGAACAATCTTGAAAAAGACGGATATGATAAAAAGAAAGTAAAAGCTTTAGTTATCAATTATCCGAATAATCCGTTAGGTGCGATATGCACAAAAGAATATTTACAAAAGACCGTGGAATTTTGCAAAAAGCACAATATACTTTTGATTTCAGATGCGGCATATATAGATTTAACATTTGAAGGAGCGCCAAAATCTCATAGTGTATTTGAGATAGAAGGAGCAAAAGATGTTGCGGTAGAATTTTACAGTTTTTCAAAACCATATTCGATGACAGGCTGGAGAATAGGTTGGGTATGCGGAAACAAAGAAGCCGTAGGAATTTTAGGCAAATTAAAATCTACAATAGATACGGGTATATATAAACCTATACAAAAAGCGGCTTCGGAAATATTAAATTCAAAAGAAGGCGATGAATATATAAAAGAAGCCAATAAAAGATTTGAAAGAAAACAAAAAATTGTAACAGACGGGTTTAAAGAACTTGGCTGGCCAATGGATAAAATTAATCCGCCAAAAGCAACATTTTATTTGTGGCTGCCAATACCGCCAAAATATAAATCAGCAAAAGAATTTACTGATGACGTTATGAAAACATCCGGTGTTGTAATGGTTCCGGGGAATGCATTCGGCAATAACGGAGAGGGTTGGTTCAGAATGTCAATTGTTGCTTCGGAAGAACAAATGAAAGAAGTAATAAAAAGATTAAAAGAAGACGGATTCTATTTTGAATAATACGGTAATTATAGATTATGAATCAGGGAACATAAGAAGTGTAGCTAATATGCTTCAATTTCTTAATGTTCCGTTTAAAATCACATCCGACAAAGAAGAAATATTAAAAGCGGAGAAAATTATATTCCCGGGTCAGGGGCATTTTGCTCAGGCAATGGACAATCTGAAAAAGAAAGAGCTTATTCCCGTAATAAAAGAATGCTGCAAAAAAGAAATCCCATTTTTAGGTATTTGTATAGGACTGCAGATATTATTTGAGAAGAGTGAAGAAGCTCCGGGGGTTGAAGGACTCGGAATATTAGAAGGAGAAGTAAAACGATTTACAAAAGGGAAAATTCCCCAAGTAGGTTGGACGAAACTCAAAACAACGGGAAATAACAGGTTCTTAAGCCAAGACTATTTCTATTTCGTAAATTCGTATTACGTTGAACCGAAAGATAAAAGCATAATAAGTGCTACATATAATTTTCACGGCGATTTTTGCGGAGCAGTCGAAACTAATAATATAACAGCCGTACAATTTCATCCAGAAAAAAGTGCGGAGGCAGGCATGTTATTTTTTAAAAAATGGCTTAATATATAAATATCCATATTAATTTTTTTAGAATATAATATATATAAGCAATTCTAAAGGAAAGATTATGTTTGAGAAGTTTAAATCACTATTTGACAGTCACACCACCGAAAGAGAAGAAAACCAACCCAAAAGATATGTAAGCTGCGAATACGTTCAGCATGGGTTCAATGTTGACTATGAAGATATAAAAATGTGCTGTTTCAACTGTCATGAAGGTGGAGGCAGGCAAATTCTCATTGATAACTACAAAGGAGAACTTATAGACTGGAAAAAGTTCTTTAAGCAAAAAAGAGAAATGAGAGAATTAAATAAAAAAGGAATAATTCTTGAACGCTGCAAGGGTTGTATTTTTCTGAAAGAACGTGAATGGGATGATGAAGACTATATCAATTATATGGTTTTCAATCACTGGACACAATGTAACTGCAAATGTAAATACTGTTTTACAAATGAACAATCCGATTTTTTCAATACAAGAAAAAATTACAATATGTACCCCGTAATAAAACAGCTTGCCGACATGGGTAAAATAAGAGGCGGAGGAGAAATAGGTTTTGGAGGCGGTGAACCCGCACTTTTGCCTGAATTCGAGCCGTTATTAAATCTGCTTTTAGATTGCGGATGCGATAATATCAGAGTCCATTCATCTTGCGTAAAATACTCAAACGCTATTGAAAGAGGACTAAGAGAAGATAAATTAACACTTGTTGTTTCGGTTGACTCGGGTACCGCAGAAACATACACCAACATAAAAAGAGTAAACCATTTCAACAAAGTATGGGAAAATCTTGCATTATATACCTCAAAACAGGGCGAAAATAAATACAAAGTTAAAACTAAATATATAATATATCCGGGATATAACGATAATAAAGAAGAAATAGATAAATTTTTTGAACTGACAGATAAAGTCGGCATAAAAAGTGTAGTATTAGACGTTGAAGGCGGTTGGTACGAACAGCATAAATATGAAATTCCCGATGATTTATACGAACTTTTGGACTATGCAGAGCAAAAGACAAAAGATTTGGGAATGAAATTTGTCGAATTTTATGACAGAGCAAGCCACATGCGTTCGCATAAAGAAGAATATAAACATCTTAGAGAAACCGGAAATGCTCAGATGCCTTAATCTTAATATAAGCAATACAAAACAATACTTCATCGATTTATTTATACTGGCATTACCCTTATTTTTAGGAAATCTAGGACATACATTAATAGGGGCAACCGATGTTTTTGTAACGGCAAGATATAATATAGATTCTCTTGCTGCAATAAGTATCGCCAATTCCGTTATTTTTACCATTTTTATTTTTGGAATAGGTATAGCTGCCGCTATTTCAATTATTTTATCAAATTTGAGAGGAGCTAAAAAAAGAATAAAAAAATATCTGCCTTCTACCCTGATATTTTCATTATTTCTTTCAATAATATTTACGGTTATATGTTATTCTACAAAATACTTAATACCATATATGAATTTTGAAGAGAAACTGGTACCATACATTGAAGAATATATAGCCATAGTTTCATTTTCAATGTTCGGGATATTCTTTTTTGAAGGTATAAAGCAGTTTTTACAGGCTTATGAAATAGTGACCATACCGAATGCAATATTAATAATAACGGTATTTGTAAATTTAATATCCGATATAGTTTGCGTATTCGGGTTCGGAATAATTCCCGAGATGGGATCAAGAGGTGCAGCCATAGCTACGCTATTATCAAGAACTTTTATGGGATTAATGATTTTCTTATACGTTTATAAATTTCTGAACAAAAAATATGAAATTGATTTTTTGTATATGAAAAATGTAATAAAAATAGGAATCCCGATAGGTATAGCTTTAACACTGGAATTTTTGGCATTTAATATAATTACCATACTGATAGCAAGAGAATCAGGGATATTAGCTTCGGTTCACAGTATATTAATAACAATATCATCAACAACATATATGGTTCCAATGGCAATATCAACGGCGCTTTCAGTAAAAGTATCATATTATTTCGGAGCGAAAATGCCAAAAGAAATAAAGAATTATTCAATCTGTGCATTTATTGCGGGATTAGGGTTTATGAGTTTAATGGGAATGATATTGGCGCTATTTCCCAAGCAGATTATAGGAATATTTACAAATAATGACGAAATAATGGAAATAGCGATGCCAATAATAAGTGTAGCAGCAGCATATCAAATTTTTGACGGAATGCAATGCATAAACGGAGGGATATTACGTGGTTTTAAAATGACTAAAACGATATCAATATGTACGCTTGCAAGCTATTGGTTTATAGGAGCGCCCGTAGCAATAATATTTGTACATTATTTGAAATATTCACTAAAGGGATATTGGATAGCATTGGCAGTATCACTTTGTATATTGGGAATAATAGAAGCATACATTTCCAAAAAAAGATATAAAATTTTAAAGACAAAAAATATTTAAATTTACAAAAACTTAATTTTTAAACATTTAAAGGTAAATTAAGGTATAATAAAAATAATTAAATAAGTTTTGGGCAAGAGAAATGAAAGAAGAATTAAAATATAAAAGAATATTGCTGAAATTAAGCGGAGAAGCGCTTATGGGGAGTCAGGAGTTTGGTATAGACCATATTCCGCTCGAAATGATAGCAAATGAAATAAGAGAAGGATATGAAGCAGGTGCCGAAATTGCAGTAGTAGTAGGCGGCGGAAATATATTCAGAGGAGTAAAAAATTCCGCAAAATACGGAATGGATCAGGCAACAGGCGATTACATAGGAATGTTGGCAACGGTAATGAATGCAATAGCACTTCAAAGCGCACTGAGAAAAATAAACGTTGATTGCAGAGTTCAAACAGCAATAGACATGAACAAAATAGCAGAACCGTATATAAGATTTAAGGCAATAAGGCACTTAGAAAAATCAAGAGTTGTTATATTTGCTGCAGGAACAGGGAATCCGTTTTTCACAACAGATACGGCAGCAGCACTAAGAGCTTCCGAGATAGGTGCTGAAATTATCCTTATGGCTAAAAACAGAGTAGACGGAGTATACTCGGATGACCCGAGAACTAATCCGAATGCAAAAAAATACAACAATATAAGCTATGATGACATAATAGTAAAAGGTCTGAAAGTTATGGATACGGCATCTTGCGCATTATGCAAACAAAATTCCATACCAATAATAGTATTTGATTTTGCGGCAAAAGGCAGTATCTTAAAAATATTAAAAGGCGATAATACAGGAACTTATGTAGGAGGTTAATATGACAGTTGAAACCATACTTTCAACAGGTACGGAGAAAATGGAAAAAGCTATAGGGCAGATGAAAAAAGAATTTGCATCCATCAGGACGGGCAGAGCAAACCCTATGATACTTGATAAGGTATTAGTGGAATACTACGGAACACCGACCCCCTTAAGACAACTTTCACAAGTAAGTGTACAAGACGGAACAACGCTTGTTATTACACCTTATGATAAATCTATACTGAAAGAAATAGAAAAAGCATTAGTAAAAGCAGATTTGGGAATAAATCCTAATTCCGACGGCGTAGTGGTAAGGCTAGCATTTCCACCGCTTACAACCGATAAAAGAAAAGAAATATGTAAAGATGTAAAAAAGGTTTGTGAAGATACAAAAGTCGCAATCAGAAATATAAGACGTGATATGACCGACGAACTGAAAAAACTTGAAAAAGCAGAAAACCTTTCGGAAGATATCGTAAAGGATAATCAGGATAAAATACAAAAAATAACAGATAAATACAGTAAAATTGCAGATGAACAATCGGCAGAAAAAGAAAAAGAGGTTTTAACGGTATAGTGGCAGTACTTGATACACTTGCTAAAAATCGTATAATAACAGGCTTTTTTATGGGAGCGTTAGTATTTTCCTGCATACTGGCAGGCGGTAAATGGTTATTGGCACTCCTGATAATTTTTATATCGATTGCGGCAAAAGAGTATGTTGATATCCTTAAAAACAAAGGGTTTTTACCTTTTTTTAAAGTGATAATAATAATATCAATATCAATGATTCTGGTATCGGCGTGCGGATATGACAGTTTGTTACCGATAATATTACTGATAGGAACAATCGGTTCATTCCTTGCCGTACTTTTCAGAGGCAGACAACCGTATATAGCAAATGTAGCAACGACAATATTGGGATTTCTGATAGCTTGGATGCCCTGTCACGTCTTTTTGGTAAGGCAAATGGGGCCTGAAGTATCATTGTTTAACCTTACATTCAGGCAAGGTTTGTATTTTCTGCTGTTTATATTTTTCGTTATAATGGTAACGGATATATCGGCATATTATTTTGGGGTAAAGTACGGAAAACACAAGCTTTCACCCGTTATAAGCCCTAAAAAGACAATAGAAGGAGCTATAGCTGGACTTGTTAGTGCCATCATAACAGGTTTAATAATAGGGAAACTGATAGATATATCACTGTATCAGGCATTCGTATTGGCATTAATAGTAACAGTAATGGCACAGCTCGGAGATTTATCGGAATCACTGATAAAACGAGATGCGGGTGTTAAAGATTCGGGGCACTCACTTCCCGGGCATGGCGGTTTTTTGGATAGAGCAGACAGCTATTTATTTTCGGTTCCGCTTGCTTATTATTATATTAAATTCTTCATATTGGGCGGTCTGACAATTCCCATGGCTGCAGATTTTATCAGGAAATTATTAAATGTTATCGGAAGCTAAAATAAAAGATTTAAAAAAATTATATAAAAAACTGAATATAAAAAAACAAAATGATGAGTTGATGAATGAAGCATTAACTCATCCGTCATATAATTTTGAACGGAATTTGTTTAATGAAGCCGATTATGAGCGATTGGAATTTTTGGGGGATTCTGTTCTTAGAATTACAATTAGTGAATATTTATATGACAAATACCCGAATTCTCCAGAAGGCGAGCTTACAAAAATAAGAAGCTGTCTTGTAAGCGATAAATTTCTATACACACTCGGGTTAAAGCTTGAAATAAATAAATATATAAACATAGGCAAACACGAGGAAAAAAACGGAGGAAGAGATAAAGAATCAATAATAGCCTGCACAATGGAAGCAATTATGGGTGCAGTATATAAATCAAACGGATTTGAACAAGCTAAAAATTTTGTATTGAATTTGTATTCGGATGTCGACATAAAAAAGGAAATGCTGAATTTTAACGCAAAAGAAATACTTCAAGAATATACACAAGCTAGGAATAAGGATTTACCCGAATACAAAATAGAGGAAGAAAGCGGAAAAGACCATGATAAGACATATAAAGCATCAGTATATTATCACGGAAAAGCATTAGGAACAGGGAAAGCAAAAACAAAAAGAGAAGCGGAAAAAGAAGCAGCTCTTGAAGCAATAAAAGTTTTGGGAATAACAGAGGATAACAATGGATAATATAATAATAGCTCCGTCAATATTATCAAGCGATTTTTCACATTTGGCAGATGAAATAAAAAGGTTGGAAGACGGCAATGCTGATTGGATTCACGTTGATGTTATGGACGGGCATTTTGTTCCTAACCTTACAATAGGCGCTCCTGTTGTAAAATCATTAAAAAAAGTTTCAAACATTCCTTTGGATGTACATTTAATGATATCAAATCCCGAAAATTATATTAAAGACTTTGCATTGGCAGGCTCCGATA
This sequence comes from Candidatus Gastranaerophilales bacterium, assembly GCA_947624665.1. Classification (GTDB taxonomy): domain Bacteria; phylum Cyanobacteriota; class Vampirovibrionia; order Gastranaerophilales; family Gastranaerophilaceae; genus Avigastranaerophilus. Next base: position 387 of record CANQLK010000076.1, on the reverse strand, counting down.
TTATTACGTTTCATTTTGAAGCTGCAAAAGAAAAAACCGAAGATATTATAAAACATATAAAATCTTTTAACATAAAAGCAGGTGTTTCCATAAAGCCAAAAACGAAACCTGACGAAATAAAACCATATATAAATGATATTGATTTAATATTAATAATGACTGTAGAACCCGGGTTTGGCGGTCAAAAATTTATGAGCGATTGTGCAAATAAAATCATAGAAATAAAATCTTTCGCAAAAAAAGATTTAATAATAGAAGTAGACGGCGGAATAAACAAAGAAACGGCTAAATACTGTAAAGAGCTTGGTGCGAATGCTCTTGTAGCAGGGAACTATGTATTTTCATACGGCGACATAAAAGAAGCGATAAAATCATTGAGGTAAAAGA
>CANQLK010000075.1 GCA_947624665.1 Candidatus Gastranaerophilales bacterium | reverse complement strand
CTCCCGAAATCAAACCTCCGCCGCCTATCGGAACTATAACCGATTCAACTTCAGGCAGCTGTTCTAATATTTCCAACCCTATAGTGCCTTGTCCTGCTATAACATCCTCATCATTGAAAGGATGAATAAATTCACCGCCCGTTTGTTTTTGATATTCACAAGCAGCATTATATGCATCATCATAAACACCGTCTATTAATTTAATATCGGCTCCGAATTTTCTGGTGGCTTCCACTTTTGAAATAGGTGCTGTTGCAGGAATAAATATTGAAGCCTTTATCCCGTTTTTTTGTGCCGATAAAGCTACACCCTGCGCATGATTTCCCGCAGAACATGCTATTATTCCCTTTGTTTTTTGTTCACTTGTCAGTTTTGATATTTTATAATAAGCACCTCTTAACTTAAATGAACCCGTCAATTGCAGGTTTTCCGATTTTAAATATATCTGATGTCCTTCTAAAAGCGTATCGGACAATATCAAATCCGTTTTTCTTGCTATCTCCTTTAATACTTTTGCAGCATCATAAACCGTATCTATATTAAGCACTTTTCTCCCCTTTTTATCTTTATGAACAGTTCCTTCATTATTTTAACCGCTTTATTTACTTCACATAAGATTATATTTATTATAATATAAAAGTATACTTTTTAAGCACACGAAATCAGAAAGATGCATATGCAAAAATTACTTAATAAAATTAATTTTGTATCGTTGCTGAATATTTTAGTTCTTTTCATTATTGTTTTTGTTCTTATGCACAAATTTAAATATGCGGTTATCATAAATGACGATATACCGGATTATTTTATTAACAGCTTTAAATTTTTGCACGGACGTTTTATTGAATCCGTTATTCAATCTATTATTATAGGTATAATTCCCTTAAAATTTAATTTAAACATACAGAATTTTTCCGCATTCACGCAATCAATAATAAAATCATTTCTAACGGCCATTTTAGCATACACGCTGATTCTGCCATTCTATAAATTTAATAAAAGAAATATATATATGCCGATAGGTATTATCTTTACTTTTGCTGTATTTTTACATTATATTTTAAAATTGCAATTTACTTTTGGTCTTGAAGTTTCTGCTTTCTTCTTCGGCTATATTATGCCTATTCCTTTCTTTGCATTATTATGGCTTAATCTATATGATATCATTATTCAAAATAATATTTCAAAAAAAAGATTGTTTTATACAGCAATACTTGCCTTGATTGCAGCATCCGGCAATGAAATGTATAACTTTGTCCTTTTAGTAATAATTTTTTCGTTTATTTTATACAGTATAAAAAATAAAAACATTATTCTTTTAAAACAATTATTATTATTAATTATTCTTATCTCCATTATTGGAATTTTAGTCATAACAAACACCGGGTTTACTGAAATAGTTAACGGCTATAATTTACATTTAATTTTGGATTTTTCCTTCAGTGAAATATTAAGATTTATGTATGTCTATTTAATAAAATTGTTTAAAGAATGCTTTATATTATGGATTCCGATAATGATATTCATATTAGCAAATTTTCCAAAAATACAAAATAAAAACGAAGATAAAAAAATAACATTATATATAATCATTTCCTTGGCAGGATTTTTATTATTTTTTTCTGCATTGTATTTTTTAGGCGAAACATTCAGTTACCAAAATTATGAACCTTATAACATTTTCCCTAAATATTGGATATTGCAGCCGGGTATTTTAATCATGTTCTATATGTTCTTATTAATGATTGATGTATTTATTTTCGGATATACGTTTAATAAATTGTCATATAAAATAAACCCGTTTATAAAAATATGTATATGTATTATAATAGTTTTATTTTCAACATGTTCCATAAACTCTTTGAATATTGCTCCAAGGATTATAAGAGAAACTTTATATAAGCTTGATAAATATTCAGTTTTTTATTTTACGCAGGGGAAAATAGCAGTTTTATCAGACAGAAATATTGAATATATTTTGCCCACATATACAAACGATATGCCTAAAGATTTGGAAGATAAAACGGGAAATGCGTACAGAAACAAAATATACACGAATTATCCTTATTTAAAATATATAAAAAAATTATACAAAGTTGATACTTCTAAAGGAATGACTTTTAAAAGCGAAGATGAAGCAAAACAGGAGTTTATTAATAACGGTGGAGCCATATCGGATGATGAACTAAAAAGACTTGATTTTTCCGAAATAAAAAAACAAATTGAAATAAAAAAATAAAAAAGCCCTTAAACATAATTAAATAATATTTTAATAATAATGAATGTTTTTATGCCACGCCTATATTCAAAAGATCATGTATATGAATAACGCCTATCGGCTTTTTGTTTTCTTCCACGATTAAATTAGTAATTTTATTGGTATTCATAATTTTTATAACTTCTGACACCATAAAGTCTTTAGAAACAGTCTTAGGATTTCTGGTCATTAATTCAACGGCTTTTTTCTCCAACACCGTAGCAGACAAACATCTGCGCAAATCACCATCGGTTAAAATACCCGTTAATTCTCCAATATCATTGACAAAACATACACATCCCAAACGTTTTGAAGTCATTTCCAACAAAACTCTTTGCATATCGCTGTTTTCATTCAAAATAGGCATTTCTTTACCCGTATGCATTAAATCAGAAACTCTTTGAAGAATAGACCCGAGTTTTCCTCCGGGATGTCTGTCATTAAAATCATTTTTTGTAAATCCTTTTCTTTCTATAAGGCACGTGGTTAATATATCACCTAAAACAAGTGTAGCCGTTGTAGAACTTGTAGGAGCAAGTCCCAACGGGCATGCTTCTCCGTTATTCGGTATTTGTAAAACGATATCGGCAGCTTTTGCCAATGAGCTTTCAGGATTTTTTGTTATAGCGATAAGGTTAATTCCAAATCGTTTACAATAATTTAAAATATCAATCAATTCTTTTGATTCGCCGCTGTTAGATATGGCAAGCACAACGTCATCTGCAGAAATCATTCCTAAATCTCCGTGACTGGCTTCAGCAGGATGTACAAAAAATGAAGGGGTACCTGTTGATGCCAATGATGCAGCTATTTTTTTACCGATATGACCTGATTTCCCAATGCCTGTTATTATTATTTTGCCTTTGGCTTTTTGCATAACATTCAATGCCTGAGTCAAGGTATCATTCAAACTTTCTTTCAGCTTTTTTATGGTATCAATTTCCATATCTATAGTCTTTCTGGCACTATTTATATCAAAAGCTTCCTGTTTTTTTATTTCCGAATTTTCATTTATTATATTCATTATTTATCCTCACGGTTATATATTATACTCTCATTTTCATAAATATCAGTCAATTATTCTTTTTTTAATCTCCGGAAATTTTATACAAAAAATAATCACCATTATGAACGCTTATTAAATCATTTCTGTCTATACCTATATCTTTTTCATAATAATTTAAATATATTCCCGATATCAAATAATACACATTTTCATTCTTATCCAAAATTTTTATATCCTTTGGTACAATAAAATTATTTAAACTATGATATACATTCTTATAAGAATCAAAGGAGGGAATTTTATTTCCGTTTATATCTGACAATTCATAATCATTTTTCAAATATGGAATAAGACCTTGACATAACTCTAGTACCACGTATATTTTTGAGTTTTGTGGAACATATTTTTTTATTTCCAGAGCGGAATCACGATATGATGATATATCAAAACACCAAAAATCAGTTTCTTTAAACGGGAAAAACAACATAACGGAAACAATATACAACATTAATGTATAACTTTTATAAGATATACCGTTATGGGTAAAAGATTGTTCATTTTCGATTTTCAGCCAATACAGCATTATGAAGTAAATATATATAAAATATAAATGATGGAATTTTGCATTATAGAAAAAGAAGAAGATTATACTTATCATAATTACAGGTAAGCCTGCAATTATAAACCACCTCAATGAAGCTTTTTTTTCTTTATAAAAATTTAAAAATACGGCAGAAGGAATTCCCAATATAATGACAACAAAAGAGAAATAATGCAAAATAATATTTTTATATGTAAATAAGAAATCATAAATATTTTTTCTTCGCAAGTTAATAACGATATCGGAATACGCATGTTCACCGATAACAGGATTATGCCATTGAAGGAACAAAAATAAAAAAGCAAAAATAACAATACACAAGGGTAATATTATTTTTCTTTTATCAGTATAATTTTTTATTAAGTCATAAATAAATACAATAGAAAAAGAAAAAGCGCCCAATGCTGTCATCAGACTGTTATTTGCGGTAAGAAATATCAAAACGGCATATAATACAGGATTTGAAAGTCTTTTTTTATAAAATGCGGTTAAAAGCAATAATAAGAATAAACCAATTCCGTATATTCTTGCCGTAAACGGGTATATTATCATAAAAGGAAGAGATAAAGTAATTAATATCTTCAGACTTCTGTTTATCGGAGCATATATATGAAACGCACATAAGAATAAAAAAACAAACGTCCAATTTATATACTTCATAATCATGGGATACATATTATCGAAATAAGTAAACGGTTTTAAAATCAAATACCATAAAATAGTATGCTGTTCATATCTCATTAACTTAAATATATCAGTTAAATTCATATCGGCAGCAATATCCCAGCCCCATAATTCATCCGTATTGAATTCATGAATATAACCGTTAGTTAATGTATAGAATACAAAAAAAGCAACTGCCAATAAACTCAAACATCTGCCTAGTTTATATTTCCCGTATATCATTTTCAGAGTTTCATAAACAGTCATACTTCAAGTCTAATATAAATAACAGGAACTTGCAAATTATATAACGGTTTTTATATATTTAAAAATATTATCCGATACATATAAAACCATACGTGAATTTATTTTATTAAGTTGTAAAATATAATTGAATTTAGTAGGAGGAAATAAGTCATGATTAACGAAAAGTTAGAAAAAGCAATTAATAATCAAATTAATGCAGAATTTTATTCCGAATATTTCTATCTTTCAATGTATGCATACTTTGAAAGAATGAATCTTCAAGGATTTAAAAATTGGATGAATGTTCAAATGCAGGAAGAACACGCACATGCTATGGGATTATTTGCATATTTGCAAGAAAGAGGCGGAAAAGTTGTTCTTGAAACCATCGAAAAGCCAAAAACAGAATGGACAAGTCCTAAAGAAGTATTTGAAGATGTTTTAAAACATGAACAACTGGTAACTTCAAAAATAAATGCGCTTATGGATGTTGCGGAAGAAGTTCATGACAGAGCCGCAGTTTCTTTTCTTGACTGGTACTTAAAAGAACAGGTTGAAGAAGAAGCTAATGTAGGTAATGTTTTAAAGACATTAAATCTTATATGTGATGACAAACAATGCATGTTTATGCTTGATAAAGAACTTGCAGCAAGAACCTTCAATGCTCCCGTTATCGGCTAATTTATTAAGTTTAAACCTTTCTAAAATCAGGATGAGCTTTAACTAAAAGCTCATCCTGAGATTTTTTAGTAATAACATCCTTATTTTATTTTTTTCAATTCCGCATAATCTATATAGTCTTTGTCATAATTATTTACTATTTCTTTATATCCTTCACTGATTATCATTTTTTTAAGCGGCTCCGTAAAAGTAAAATCATCTCCCGAATTATATGCAAAAATAACGGTATCATATCCATTAATTATATCTTTTAGTGTACTTTTAAGATAACCGTTATTTCTTCCGTCATAAAAATCTAACTCCTGATTTTTGTCTTTGATTTCATTATTTTCGTTTATACAAAGTACCGAATTATTATTTAAACAATTAATACAAATATATTCAACAGAAATAATGATTTCATTTTGTTTTGTATTTTCAAGCCTGTCATGAATTTCTTTTATTCTCATAGAATCATTATTCGAAAAAAGGGAATTTATATTATGGAACGAATATACATTATATAGGAAAATTCCCGTCATAATGACAGCCATTGCGGAAGAAATAATTTTAAACCTATCATTGTTAAAATCACAAGACTTAAAAAGAATTATTATAAATATCGGGATTAAAAAGACAATTACCCTGTTACAAAAAGGATAAATACCTAAAAACGACAACATCATAAAGAAATAAACGGGAAGAATTACAAATAATCCGGAGAAATTTTTTTCATTTTTAAAAATCGGAACTAAAAACAATATACTTCCAATTATAAAAATTAAAATATACAAACATATAGTATATTTAGGAAATGTATTGATATCATACCAACTGTCATAAGGGAAAAAGTTGAAAAAAGAAGTATGAATCAGAGAATTAACCGCATTTAATGAATTCGGACGAAAGAAAAAATCATCGGAAAGCCATTGACTCTTAACTGAAGTATCCTGTAACATTTGAATAATATATGTAAAAAATTCCAGAATTAAAAACGGAGCCGTTATTGCTTGAAACAACAAGCCTTTTTTTATATTTATAATGTTCTTTGTTTTTATCCAATATATAAAGAAAACAAGCCAATATAATTCAATTATTGCTATCCCTGTTAATGCAGTATACATGATAATTACAGACACTATTGAATATATAGTAAAGACAGGTATAGGAATATGAGTATCACGATACTTATTATATATCTCAATGGCTCCCAATAATATAATAAGGCAGATTAGCATTTCCGTTTCATATATTTTGATTTTTGTTGAAAACAAAATCAAAGAATAGTTAAATGTAAAAATTATTAATGATGAAAGAATAGCTGTTTTATTAGTATACAACTTAGAAAGTACTTTATAGAATACTATAAAAGACAATATTGAACATATAAGACTGATTGACTTAAATACCGGAAAATTAAAGCCGAAAAAATTATGTATTATATGTAATAAAAATCTGTAAAGCGGTAAAGCATTAGCTCCGGGAATAAAATTCGTAAAAATATATATAAAATTTCGACTGATATTTGTAAGATTGTGACATTCATCAACTGCAATATTATATAAATTAGCTTTATAACTTAATATTCTTAAAGCAGATGATAATAAAAATAAAATTATTATCGAAGTTAAATATAATATTCTCTTCATGATGATTTAATTATATCAAACAGAAAAATATATTAACAATTATTTAATAAAATAAGTCAGAAATAATAAACAATAGTATGCGGCAAGGGTTGAGAATATAAAAACATCAACCCTGTTTGGATTAATTAATTCTATCTTCATTTAATAATAATGCGTAAGAAATAAGACTGACTTTTTCCAAAGTTCGTCTGTATTCATTTATAAAACAAAATGGACATTTTAAATTTAGTTATAACTTTTTATTTACATTTTAAAAAAAATCTGCTAATTTGATTCTATGAAAGTTTATAATAATGCTAAAAAGATAGATACAAAAAAAAGAAAAGGTGATTTTATCTTTAAAGACCTTGAAGGCAGTTTGTCACCTTCTTTTATAATATTATTTATATTAATCTATTTATTAGGAATAGGATTATATATTGCATTCAATCCATATAACGAAATATTAACCTGCGATAAAAATTTATATTGCACGGTAGAACACCAGTATATCGGAGAACTCGGTTTTTCAAAAAAATTTAAGATATCGCCTAACAGTTATATAGTATACACAACAGGTAATGTTTGCTTATTCCATTCTAAGGTTTCCTTAACATACCGTAGAGAATTCCACAACGAAAATCATACAGAAAGACATATATATTATAATATCTGCGACGGAGAAAATTGCATAAAACCGTTTATGCGTTTTCTTGACACAATAGAAGAACCTAATAATCGTTCAGTATGGAATAAAAGCGAACAAATAAAGTTTAATAATTATATAAAAAATCCTTCATTGGGATACCAATATGAAGCGTACAGCGGAATAATAGATATTCTTTATGCTGCGTTTCTGTTGGTTATAGTTATTTTTTGTCCAATGTGTTGGATAGTGACTATATACTACAAAAATTATTATGAAAAAAATATACATTAATAATAATTTCATTTAATTTTTTACCTTTTATCATTTGATTACAAATCCTTTAAATAGGGTTTAAATAGTTATTAAAAATTGCTATAATGTATTTAATAGAGTAATTATAGGACTTTTACCCCCCCCCCT
>CANQLK010000074.1 GCA_947624665.1 Candidatus Gastranaerophilales bacterium | reverse complement strand
GGAATTGATGAAGTTAATGCGGAAATAAACGCAAGAAAAGCCGAAGAAGTTGAAAAAGAGAATTCTCCAAACGATTTAGCTGATGTTAAAAATTTATATAAAAACCTGGACTTAGAAAAAGAAGGTTTGAACTATGATGTATTTAACATGGCGATGGAAGGATACAATAAATTAGAAGACAAAGGTAACGGGCTTTTTGGAGTATTCGATACAACACAAGATGCCGATGCCGAAAGATATTATCTTATCGATATGAATAAAATGGAAATAGTAGGTCGTTCAAAAATGAAAATCGGTTCGGGCGATATGGACAATGTACAGGGCGCAAATTTAGACGGTTCTCACGCAACATTGTCAGGGTTTGAAAAAATCGGAGAAGAATATTACTCGAATGAAATGCAAAAAGATGCCGTTCGTATTGACGGTTTGGAAGAAGGCATTAATGATAACGCAAGAAGCAAAGGTACTGTAGTACACTACACAACAGGTAACTATACTTGGGGTTGTAAAGGATTTGACCCCGTCTATACCGCTGACGGACAAGTTGACTACAATGCAACTATGGAAAAACAGAAAAAACTATTCCCGACCGGAACAATTTTATTTACATATCCAACCGATGTTGAAGAATATAAAGATTTAAGCGATATCATTTAATAAATATAACGTTTACAATATAAAAAAAGAGGTTTATATGCCTCTTTTTTTTTCATAATTACTGTTTTGTATATTATTATTACATAACTTCTCAACAGGACTTGAAATCGGGATGAAAATATGTTACAATTGTAGTATAAGGAACATAAAAAAATGTATACGGAAGCACTGGCGGAAAGAAACATATTTTGTTCCGAGAAAATGGTCTTGAAATTAGGATTTGTGTTAATGGCATTGGCTGTTTTCTCAGGGCAAGGTTTGAACATAAGTGCCAATGAAAATGTTATACATTACTATGTACAAGAGAATATTATGAAAGAAGAGCAAAATAATGCTCTTTTTTTATTGAAAGAAAACTGGAACCTGGAATTAAAGAAAAAATATGCTAATAACAAAATCAGAGAGATAGATGACGGAATAGTATATATTAAGCTTGTAAAAAACATTAAGGGAAGAAGAATAAAAGTAAATGTAGCGGAGATTAATCGAAATATAAATTCTGATATAGAAGTAATACCTCAAATGTCGTCGGGGAAAATACATTCGAGGAGCAAAATAAATAATATAGCCAAGGGTGCGAAGATTGCGGTAAACGGAACATATTTTAAGCAGGATACGGGGACCCCGCTTGGATTATTGGTAATAAATAATGAAATTATATCGGGCCCGATTTATGACAGAGTTGCAATAGGTATAAAAGAAGAAGGTTTTATATCTTCAAGAGTTTCGTTTGAAGGGTACATTAAGAATGGCGAAAATAAAGTAAAGGTAAATAATATAAATCAACCACGAATGTTATTTGCAGACATTTTAATGTACACAAAGATTTGGGGCGAAAAATCACCGATAACAAAAGCAGGAAGCAGACATATTACAATAGATGATAATATTATAACCGCAATTTCGGATAAATCATCAACAATACCCGAAAAAGGATGTGTTATAACAGGTTCTTACGCAAAATTAAAAGCCTTCAAAGTCGGAGATAAGGTAGAAATAAACTATAATATGACACCAAATATGCTTGGAGCGAAGCACATTATAAGCGGAGGGCCGTATTTATTAAAAACAGGGAACATATTTGTTGATGCAGCCGACCAGAAATTAAATGCAATAACGGGAAGAAATCCCAGAACGGCAGTGGGTTACACTCGGGATAACGTATTAATTATGGTTACGGTTGAAGGAAGAAAAGAAGGTTCAACAGGCGTCACTCTTTTTGAACTTGCAAAAATTATGAAAGATTTAGGCTGCTACGAAGCAATAAATCTTGACGGAGGCAGTTCAACCGTTATGTACGTTGACGGAACAATTTTATCGGGCAGCGATTTAAAAAATTCAGTAAGTATAAATAATGCATTAGTTGTAAGAAATAAAAAAATAATCTAAATTACACACCTACAGGATGTTTTTTAAATTGCATTTCATATAAAGTTTTATATTTACCGTTTTCAATCTGCATTAATTCTTCGTGCGTACCGAGTTCAACCAGATTTCCTTCATTTATAACCGCAATTCTATGGGCATTTTGGATTGTTGAAAGTCTGTGTGCAATTACGAATACTGTTTTATCCTGCATTAAATTATCTATAGCTTTTTGAACGACTGCTTCAGATTTATTATCAAGAGCGGAAGTTGCTTCATCAAGTATTACGATGGGAGCATTTTTAATAAAAGCTCTTGCTATTGCAACACGCTGTTTTTGACCACCTGATAACAATATTCCTCTTTCACCGATTTGTGTATTTAAACCGTCTTTCAAATTATTGACATAGCCTTCAAGATATGCCATTTTTAATGCATTATATATTTCGTCATCAGTTGCATCGAATTTACCTAAAAGAATGTTTTCTTTTATTGTGCCTGAAAATAAGAAATTATCCTGAAAAACGACCGAAATATTTTTTCTTAAATCAAACAGTTTATAATCTCTGATATCAACTCCGTCAATTTTAATGCTGCCTGAAGTTATATCATAGAATCTGGGTATTAAAGAAACCATAGTAGATTTACCGCCACCGGAATTCCCGACAAGAGCAATAGTTTCACCTTTTTTTACTTCAAGGTTAATATTTTTTAATACCGGTTTATTTTTTACATATTCAAAACAAACATTTTCAAACCTAATGGAATTCTCAAACGTATTTAAAGATTTTGAGTTTTCTTTATCCGATATTTTAGGTTTTGTATCCAAAACGGCGAAAACACGTTCTATTGCCATAAAAGACATTTGAACCGAATTAAAATTATTTCCCAAATTTTTAACGGGAGTATAAAGCATTATTAACGCTGTAATGAATGAAACAAAATTACCTGAGGTTATCTGCTTTGTTAAAATCAAATGGCTTCCGTATCCGATAGCCAAACCGATACCAACCGAAACAATAACATGCATCATCGGGGAAAGCCAAGAGGTTCTTTGAACCATTTTTATATTTAAAGTAAAAACATTTTTCAAAATATCATTAAATTTTTGTTCCTGTTTATCGGAAAGATTATAGGAAGTAATGGTTTTGTTTCCTGCGAATGTTTCATTATAAGCAGTTATGACGGCAGAACCCGCACTGACGGATTTTTTCATAACATCATTAATTCTTTTTCGCATGTTAGCCAAAGGAAGGAATGCCGCACCAAGTACGAGTGTAGCTATCAATGCAAGCTGCCAAGAGTTATAAAACAATACACACACTAATGATACGGAAGAAAACAATCTGGAAACAAAGACTTTCAGATTAACCAAAAGACCGTTACAAGCACAATCCGCATCATTATTAAATCTGAACACTATATCTCCGGACTTCTTCTTATCAAAATATGAGGTTTCAAAAGTCAGCATTTTTTTATACAGTGACATTTTGAGGTCATTAGTAATTTTTCCGCCGACCCAGGTATTTAAATATAATGCCATATAATTTAAAAGTCCCTGAATAATTGTAAATGCAACTATTCCAAAAGGTATATACCAAGGTGATTCAATTGTCTTTTCAACCATAACCAAATCCATATATGGTTTCAAGGACAATGCAATAACCGCATCCAAACCACCAATGGGAATACATATTACCATTGCCAATAATGCTCTGAATGCATAAGGTTTTACATAAGGCAGTATTCTTGAATAATTCACAAATGCTTGTGAGGTCTTTATTTTGTTAATTATCGTCTTTATATCAAATATTTCTTTTATTGTCATATACTTATCCTAATTTTATTATATATCAATCAAAGATATTAATAACATTTTTCATAAAGAGGTATGATACCGAATAGAAATATTTTTTCCGACTCAGTGCTTTGTTTTACAATAATAAATGGAAAACGGAACAAACCGTAGCGTTTTTTTTCTGCTTTAAAATACCAATTTTCTACGGGAATATTTTTTTCTTTAACGAAGGCTAAAACGTCCTGTTTTGCTTTTATTTTATCCTTAATATGCTTTATTGTTTTTTTGGAGTTAACCGTGGAATTGGGATTTTCCCAGTAATAGTATCTTACGTTAGGAGCTGTTGATATTTTATCTGCATAATAGACGGCTTTTATTGAAAACAGTTTATCTTCACAATACATAGCTTCTGGAAAGAGTATATGATTTTTTCTTAAAAAATCAGTCCGATATATTTTATTTGTAGGACATTCATTTTTATTTTGTTTACAAATATTAATTTTATCGATAATATTTTCATAAACGGCTTCCAAATCAATATTAAGACGGGGTTTAAATTTATTAGTACCGACTCTGACATATTCAGCAAGTGCTATATCGGAATTATATTTTTTTGCAGTATTGTATAGAGTTTCATAATATTCATAATCAACGAAGTCATCTGCGTCGCAGAAGCCTATGTATTCTCCTTTTGCGTGGTTTAGTCCGTTGTTTCTTGCAGAACCTTGAAGTTTATTTTCCTGATTAATTATTTTAATTCTTTTATCGATTTTTGAAAGTTTTTGAACATATTCCATGGAATTATCCGTTGAACCGTCATTGACAACTATTATTTCAATGTCTTTTACAGACTGCATAACAAGATAATGCATACACCTTTGAATATATTCACCTGCATTATAGACGGGAACAATTATAGAAACCTTCGGATTATCAACTTCATTTCTTTCATTATATTTTACCAAACTATAATTGATTAATTTCGAATCAGCAAAATTCTTATAATTTTGTTCAAACATATATTATTATAAATCACCTTAAAATTATATTTAAAACTTGCATTATTTTATGAATATACAGAAAAAAAAGTTTTTATTCAATAAGCCGTTCAGGGAAATATTTATTTAATATAGTAATTTTATTTAATATTAATTTTTGTAAAAATGACTAAAGTTTTTAATAAAAAACCCGATAAACATAAAAAAAGAGGAATTTATGGTATATATTAATTCTATTTCGGGATTTAATTCATTAAACTACGAAGTTAAAGTATCTTCTTCAACAGAAAAAGAGAAAAAAGAAGAAAGCAAAGTTGAAGAAAAAGAGATTAAAAAGACTGAAACTTCGGGAGCAGATAAAAATTTAGAAAATATCTTTACCAAACTGAAATTTATAGCGTCACAATTGGGAATTTCCGTTTCCGATAACGAATACATTGAGTCAATAATTCAAAAAATCCAACTTCGGCTTAATGAACTGCAAGAAGAATATCAAAATAATTCTGATTATAATGCCATAAAATCAGAATTTGAAACGACAGTTCTGGAATACAGAGGTTTGAGCCAAGGTCAAACTTCTTCCTTAAGCGGACTTGATATTTTAGGTAAAAGTAACAAGTCTGTTTTAGGACTCTAAAATATACTGAACTCGCAACCGCAATAATTCTGTCTGTAGAAATTTTCTTCTTTTGCGATTTTCATTGTTTTTAAGAACCCGTCCTGCTTTTTAAAATCAATGTCGACAAATGTAAGCTCATATTTTTTTGCAAGTTCTTTGGCTATTTCAAAAATAACTTTTGAATTCTTATGCGGACTTACCGTTAATGTAGTTGTAAAATATTGATACTCCAATTGAAATGCTTTTAGAACAGTAAATAGAAGCCTGTATTCAAAACATCTTGCACATCTTTTGCCGCCTTCAGGCTCATTTTCCATGCCTGATACAGCGTTATACCAATCTGATGAATCCTGTTTCTCTACAATTAATTCAACATTCTTTTTAGTGCAATATTTTTCTAATTCTTCTAAACGTCTGTAAAACTCATCGGGAGGAAATATATTCGGATTAAAAAAATATAACACGGGTTCATATCCGAGTTCTTTTAATTTTTCAATCGGATAAGCACTGCATACCGCACAACAGGCATGAACCAATACTTTTTTATCCATGATTTTCTTTTTCTATCCCGCCCAATTCTATAATTTTTTCTTTAAATTCAGGATATGTTCCGACTCCCAAAATTTTATTAATACCGATTATTAAAGTGGGAGTTCCGACAATTTCATTACTGTCAGCATTTTTAACAGAATCTTGTATCTCCTGTTTAACTTCTTCACTGTTTGCATCATCTTTAAGTTTTTTAATATCAAAGTCAAGTAATCTGGCTTTTTCCAATATTTCTTTTTCATTTTCGGGATTTTCTATAAACAAAATATCCGCCATTTCCCAATACATATTTTGTTTAGCGGCAGCCAATGCATAACTTGTTTTCAAGCAGGAATTTTTATGACCTTCACTTTGCATATTATGATTACAAGCCTTTTCCAACGGTAAATTATGTTGAACTACTTTTACATTTTCAAATTCATCTACAATTCTATGCAAATATATATGTGCCATTAAACATCTGGGGCAATTAAAGTCCATATATTCGTTAACAATAACGTTTGCATCTTTCGGGCCCATTTCATTTCCGTTAACAATTCCTTTGTAATATTTACTCTGATTTTTGAATTCTATTTGTTTTGCAATCTGAGGCGATAATACATTTGAAACACTTGTATATACTAATACCGATATACAAGCCAACAATATTAACGAGAACCAAAATGCATATTTTTTAATTTTTAAAGCATCGATAAAATCAATAATACTCTGCTTAAAGCTGCCTATAACCGAATAATCTTTTGTTTTGGCTGTTATGGCTATTAATAAGTTTGTAAAATAAGTCATAAAACAGAATATACATATTGAATTGATTTTAAATACAGAAATACAACCCAAAATCATTGACATAATAAAAGAAAATAATCCGATTGAAAAAATATAAGCCAAAGGATTTTTAAATACATTTAAGAATCCCAAGAATTTAATATTTTTAAGTTTATCAACATAAGTAAGGAAAAGGAATATAAAATATAACAATACTCCCCATAAAGAAAGCGGTATTCCGAAGAATTGAGAATATGAAGTTCTTGCGACACTGTCACAATCAACCATATCATTAATGGCGCAAATACTCGGATGTGCATTTACCGCGAAATTGGCATTGTAATACACAACACACAATTCTATTGACAATGCCAGTCCGATTAATGCGAGAACCGTTAATATTATCCTTCTTGTTTTTGTCATTATAATCTCCTATTGGAATTGTTTTATTACGTCTTTAATTGTATAGGGTTCTGTGATATTCTGTTTTGATTTTGAAATAACTTCGCTGAATCTTTCTTCATAAGTGGGTCTTTCAACCTTATAGAAAATACCTGTATACGGGCCGTCAGGGGCAAAAGCGTATTTCATTGCATTTAGTTTATCCGTCATATCATGATTGTCGGGCAGATATTTTATTATTTCTTTTATTTTTTCAAATGATGTAACTTTATTGTATTGTACACAAGGAGATATAATATGGATAAAAGAAAAACCTTTATGTTTTAATCCTTCCAAAATTAATTTTTCAAGCTGATTAACGTCGCCCGAATAGCCTCTTGCCACGTAGGAGGCATTAAAAGATAAAGCCATAAGCACGGGATTAATTCTATCAGCTGTCCAAGCATAAGGGTTGCATTTTGTAATGGTGCCTGCTCTGGAAGTTGGCGAACATTGACCTTTTGTAAGTGCATATATTTCATTATCCATCATAATATAAGTAATATTCGGATTTTTTCTTCCCGCATGAATAAAGTGATTACCGCCGATACTCAAGCCGTCACCGTCACCGCCTACGGCAATAACATTTATCTCAGGTTTTGCCTGTTTCAAGCCAATGGCAACGGGAAGAACTCTTCCGTGTATTGTATGAAATCCGTATGTGGACATAAAGAACGGAAATCTGCTTGAACAGCCTATTCCAGATACTATTGAAGTTTCGTGAGTTTGATAATTAAGTTCCGCCATAGCTTTTTTCAGCGCCAATAATACGGCATGATTTCCGCACCCCGGGCACCAAGACGGCTTTACTTTTCCTTTATAATCATTTATTTCCATTTGTTTCATATTTTACCTCTTATTTAAAAATGAGTATGTTTGTTTGTTTGAAGTTCAATTTTTTCTTTTTGAAGTTTATCTACTCTTTTTATTTCATCAAGAATTTCTTCGGGAGTAAACGGAGTACCGTCATATTTTAGGAACTCTAATACTTCGGT
>CANQLK010000073.1 GCA_947624665.1 Candidatus Gastranaerophilales bacterium | reverse complement strand
GGAAGATTTAAAGATTATATAGCCATGCCAAAAGGAAACGGTTATAAATCATTGCATACATCGGTTATCGGTCCGAAGCAAAAGCCGTTGGAAGTCCAAATAAGAACAAAAGAGATGCACAAAATTGCCGAATACGGTGTTGCAGCGCATTGGAAATATAAAGAATCGGGTTCTATAAAGGCTTCAACGGATGATGATATAAAATTTTCCTGGATGCATCAAATGATAGAACTGGATAAAGAAGCATCAAACGCAAATGATTTTGTAGAAAAAGTAAAAATTGATTTATTCGGGAATCAGGTTTTTGCGTTCACGCCTATGGGCGATATTATAGATTTACCCCTGAATGCAACACCTATCGATTTTGCATTCAGGATTCACTCGGAGGTCGGGTATAAAACAACAGGGGCATTAATCAACGGAAGAATAGCACAGCTTGACACGAAATTAAAAAACGGTGATATAGTTGAACTTTTTACATCTAAAACGGGAACTCCGAAACTTCATTGGCTAAAATTTTGCGTAACAAAGCAAGCTCAATCAAAGATAAGACAATGGTTCAAGAAACACAACAGAGATGAATATATCATAACAGGCAGAAATATGCTTGAACAGGAAATCGGTAAACCTGCATTTGATGAGAATATGAAAAACGGCACTCTGCTTGAAATATCAAAAATATTAAATTATATTTCGGTTGATGACCTGTTTGCCGCTATAGGAAACGGTGAAACGACATTAAATAAAGTAACCAGCAAAATTAAAAAGCCGTCGGAAGAGAACGAAAATCAATATGTATCAAACAAAAAGAAAAAGCATTATAAAGATGAAATAATAGGCTTAGAAGGTATGCTGTACAGCTTTGCAAAATGCTGCTCGCCTGTTCCGGGAGAACATATCGTCGGAGTAGTTACAAGAGGTAAAGGAGTCAGCATTCACAGGATTGATTGTCCTTCTCTTGATACCGTTCCAGAGGAACGATTAATGAAAATAAGTTGGAGAAATGAAGAAAATCCTAACAAAACTTATGTAACTTCAATTAGAATTAACTGCGTTGATAAAATCGGTATGTTAAAAGACGTACTTATAAAAGCTGCCGATTGCAATACAAATATCACTTATGCAAACGTAAAGACCAATTTTTCAAAGAAAATCGGAATTATTGAGCTTGGTGTTGAAGTAAACGGAATTGAAAATTTAAACACGGTTATCAATGCTTTTCAATCACTTCCGGATGTACATTCGGTAAAAAGAATACAAATGAACTCTAAAGTAAAGGCTAATCCCGAATTAAAACAGAGTACAAAACAGAAAAAGAAAAGCAGCTGAGCTATTTTTTAACAAGAGTTTGTTCAAACTGCGCCATAGCTTCAAGTCCGACTAATTGTTCAAGAGCTGCACGGTTTTCAAGGAATTCAAGTTCTAATTTTGCTTTTGTATCAATAGCGGAACGATAATATGCATCCGCAATAAGAAGCTGTTCTTGAGTTTTGTATATAGAAGCATTATAGCGTTCTTCTCTTTTTTTCAAATTTTTTTCGCACATGGATAAAAGATTATAGCTTGTCATATAATCATAATACTGATCAATAACTTTTTTCTGCATATTATCAACTTTAGTAATAAGAACAATCATATCGGCATCGGTGACTTTTGTATATTTATAGTTTAAATCCTTGTCATTAAAAGATAAAGAATTTAATAAGTGACCGCCAAACATAGCCGCAGTAGCGCTAAACGGATCACCTAAACCGGCACCCGCTATGGATGAAACCGTTGATAAAGGTCTGATAATTTTTTTTACTATAGTTTCATCAGGCTTATCGGCATCGGGATTAGCTAATTTATATAGAGCAAACTTTATTGTTTCACTGCGAAGCGCTGCCCCTGCCCATAATATTTGAATGTGTTCAAGCATTTCTTCTTTTTCAATAGTTAAAAGCTTAGATATTTCATTGGATAAATCCTTTAACGAGCTGTCGGCATAAGTTGAATTTTTTATATATTCTTTTGCGTAAGAGGCAGTCTTTTCCTTTTCCGATTGAGTTAAGTCCGTAAGCTTGTATTCACGTTCAAGATTATAAGTAACCCCAAGTCTGTATGCAGGTTTTTTAGGTTCTTTTAATTCATCCGTACTTAATGAATATGCGGAATTTGCAATAAATAATATTAATAATACATATAAATATTTTTTCATTTTTGAATAACCGATTCCGTGTTTATTAACTGATTTTTAAGTGCATATTGAGATAGTATTAAACTGTCTACGGTTGCTTTTCCCGCCAATCGTTCAAGAGAAAGATAGTATTTTTTAGCATCCTGCTCTTGTTTATATTCCTGAAGCTGCATATCTTCATATAATGCGGAAGATACTATCAATTCCGTTACTGCGTTTTCTTTTAAGGCTTTTGCATAATTTTTGTTATATAAAATAATTCTTGCTCTTGTGTCTTTCAGTTTATTTAATGAACCTTTATATTCATAATATGACGAAATAATTTTTTCCTGCAATTCTTCTATGGTACCTGCAAGCTGAATTAGTTCGGTATCGGTAATAGGAGTCTGATTGGCATCTGAGGCATCTTTATTTATAAAATTATTTGCAAGTCTGCTTGCAGAAAAAGAAGCAGATTGAATCATGGCATTAGAACCCGTAAACATCGGAATAAAACTTGCACCGTATATTAATGAAGATAAGCCCTTTGCCATTAATGACGAATGAAGCCTCCTTTGAGATTCGGGTGTATTAAGCTTATTCATGGTAAATTTTATGAGTTCGTTATTATCAATTGTAGCACGCCATAAAGCTTCTATATCTTTTACTTCGTCTTCTTTTTGAATTCTTATTAAATCTTCTACGGCACTTCGTTCTTTTAATACCAAATTCTTATTGTCCGTCTGTATATTATTATTCAGTTTTATTTCATTTTTTTGAACAGGTCCCAAGCGAATTACCTCCGCAGAACATAATCCGCCCGTCAAAACGACGACTAAAAAGCTTATCGGCAGTATATATGATAATTTTATATATTTTTTCAACTCTATATCCCCTGATAATTTTATACCATACAAATAAAACTCATTCCATTATATTTGAATTTTATTTAAATTAACTTCATCAAATTTATCGGCGGAGACAACGGAGAGCATATAATTTTCCTCTAATTTGAATGATTTTGAATAAGAATAATCACCGCCGATTTTAAATTCAGCTTCGTAAAGAGTCCAACAACGATAGAATTCATCTGAAGTATTTTCTGTTAAATGAAATTTCATACGCTTTGCAACCGCACTGTAATCTCTTTGAGCAATATATTCAACATCAGCTCCGACGGGAAAGTCCGAAAAACATACAAGTACAATATTTTTAGAATGAGATATACTGAACTGTTTTTTTGAATATTTAAAAAAAGGCTTATTATTTATAATTTGCAGCTCGGGATTATCAATTTTGTATATGTTTTTAGCAGCATACTCAACAAGTTTTCTGCCTGTTAAGTGATGAACATTGCGCATTTCTCCCTTTGGAATATTATCTAAATAAGTATAAAAAATATCCATATTACAAACTCAAATAATAATCTTTAAGCAGTTTTGTATCGGTTTCTATATTAGGACTTTCACAAACAAGAACCCCTTTTACGTCAAAAGCTTTAAATACTTTCAATAAATCTTTATAGTTCATGTCACTTTCATTTAAAATCAAATGATTTTTTTCACCTTTTAATCCGTATTCAATACCCGCAAGATGAGCGTGGAAATCATTAAAAATTTCGCTGCCGAGTTCATTGCCCATATATTCAAACATTTTTGAAAATTCATCATAAGTATTATAAATACCGTTATTTCTGGCATGAATATGGGCGAAATCCACACAGGGAAGAACATTTTTAAATTCTTTAGAAAGTTTAACTATTTCTTCAAGAGTACCCCATTGAGTACCTTTGCCCGTAGTTTCGGGTCTTATCCATATATTATTATTTTCTTCATCAAGTATGGAACATATTTTTTCGATTGATTTACAGATTGTATTATAGACATTATCGGGTTGCTGTTTCATATAGAAAGCAGCGTGAAAAGTAATACTGTATGCACCTACTTTTTTACCCATTCGGGAGGTTTCAAGTATTCTTAGAACGCTTGCATCAATTTTTTCGGGTTCTAAAGAATTAAGATTAATATAATAAGGCCCATGGCAGGTAACTTTATATTTTATATCCGAAGTAAAATCAATTACTGCCTTTTGAGAAGCTTCATTCATTCTGACACCGTGGACAAATTCAATTTCAATACCATCTAAGTCCATTTGTTTAACGATATCAAGACCCGTTTTATACCCGTTTCCTTCGGAAGCGAGAGGAAGTCCCGCAGTAAGAAAATGAAGCTTATTCACTGTAAAATACTTCTCCTTTTTTCGGATTAATTCTTTCTACAAAATCTCTTCCCGTTGAAATGAAGTAGGGGCCGTATTGAATGGAATCCAACTCAAGAATATCCTGCCCGCATGCTACTTTAAGCGAATTTTTTGTATCACAAACAGTTCCGGGTGCAAAATTATGCTTTTTTTGAATAACATAAGCGGAATTTATCCTTAAAATATTACCGTTATAACAGGTAACGGCACCAATAAACGGGTTCAAAGCTCTAATAAAACGTTCTATTTCTTCAGCTGATTTTGTCCAATTAATAAACGTATTTTTCTTTTCAAAAGATAAAGATTCTGCTTTTATATACGAACCGCCCGTCGGTTGGGGGTTTCTGGGAAATTCTTTTGTTTCATAATAATCCAAAGCCTCATAAAGCATGGAAGCACACATTCTGTTAGTTCTGTAGAACAGAGTACCCATAGTTTCGTTTAAATCCAGATTAAATCTGTACTGAGAGATAATATCCCCCGTATCATAATTTTCGTCCATATAGTGAAGAGTAATTGCGGATTCTTCTTCACCGTTAATAATTACGTGAGAATATGGATTAGCACCTCTGTAATCAGGGAGTTTAGACGGATGAAGGTTTATAAAACCGTCTTTAGTTAATTGAAGCAATTCTTTCGGTAACTTTCTGTTAAAAGAAGCGACTACACCCAAATCAGCTTCTAAATTTTTTATTCTTTGCAGAAATCCTTTATCATTTAAGCTGTTATTGAAGTCAATAATTTCGAACCCTAAATTTTGCGCCGTATCAACCATAAGTCTATATGTGGAATCATCTTTCGAGGGCGGAACAACACCTACAATATTTATACCTTTTGAAGCCAATTTGTGCAAACAAACAAGTGCCATATCTGGCATACCTATAAATAAAATTTTTTTCTTATACTTTTTCTCAACCATATTCACATCCTCAAAAAAATTATAACAAAAAAAAACTTTTAATTTAGATGTTTTTTTTATAAAATTAAAATCGGTAATATGAGGTGAAAATATGTTAGACATAAGACTAATAAGGGAAAATCCCGAAAAAGTTAATGAATTGTTAAAAAGAAGAAATCCCGAATTAAGCATAGACGGGATATTGGATATAGATGCAAAAAGAAGAAAAGTTCAAACTCAAGCCGATGAGTTAAGAGCAAAAAGAAAATCCATGTCTCAAGAAATCGGAATGATGAAAAAACAAGGTCAAAATACCGATGAGATACAAGAAAAAGTTAAAAATATGGCGGATGAAATAAAGTCGCTTGAAGAAGAAGAACAAAAGCTTGATGAACAGCAAAAAAACTTACTTTTATCAACACCAAACATTCCTGATGAAACTACTCCCATCGGGTTATCTGAAGATGATAATGTTGAAATAAAAAGATGGGGAGAACCAAAGAAAACGACATTCGAACAAAAAGCACACTGGGATATATGTACCGCAAAGAATATAGTTGATTTTGAACGAGGTGTTAAGCTTTCACAATCAAGATTTTCACTGTACAGAGGTAAAGGTGCGCAATTAGAACGTGCAATAATAAACTTTTTCCTTGATACACACACGCAAGAACACGGATACGAAGAAATATTACCGCCTGTTATGGTTAATGCAGCAGCAATGACAGGTACGGGGCAATTGCCTAAATTTGCTCAAGATATGTATAAGTGCGTTGACGAAGATTTATACCTCATTCCGACAGCAGAAGTTCCCGTCACAAATATATATCAAGGCGAGATTTTAAACGAAGAAGATTTACCCAAATATATGACGGCATATACTCCCTGTTTTAGAAGAGAAGCAGGTTCTGCGGGTAAAGATACAAGAGGTTTAATAAGACAACACCAATTTAACAAAGTAGAGCTTGTAAAACTTACGACACCCGAAACAAGCGTTGAAGAACACGAAAAATTAACAAGAAATGCCGAAAGAGTTTTGGAACTTCTTGAACTTCCATACAGAAGAGTTGCCCTGTCAACGGGTGATATAGGTTTTTCAGCCAGAAAATGTTATGACTTAGAGGTTTGGCTTCCATCATACAACGCTTATAAAGAAATATCAAGCTGTTCAAACTTCGGGGATTTCCAAGCAAGAAGAGCAAACATAAGATACAGAAGCAAAGAAACAGGAAAACCGGTATTTGTACATACATTAAACGGTTCGGGACTTGCCGTCGGAAGAACGTTTGCAGCTATACTTGAGAACTTCCAAAATGAAGACGGTTCCGTTACAATTCCAAAAGTTCTAAGAAAATATACCGGGTGGGATACTCTGTAATAATGAAAAAAGGTCTGTTTATAACATTTGAAGGTTCTGACGGCTGCGGAAAAACTACTCAGCTGGAGAAAACAGCCTCATTTTTAAAAGAAAACGGATTTGAAGTCGTAACTACAAGAGAACCGGGTGCCCTTGATATAGGAAAAAAAATAAGAGAAATTCTATTGCACCACAAAGGAACGGTTGCTGACAGATGCGAAATGTTTTTGTTTCTGGCAGACAGAGCTCAGCACGTTGAAACATTCATAAAACCTGCTCTGGGAGAAGGTAAAATAGTACTTTGCGACAGACATACCGATTCAACCATAGCATATCAGGGATACGGAAGAGAACGAGATATAAAACTTCTAAAAGATTTAAACGAAATAGCCGTAAACGGGTTAAAACCTGATTTAACCCTCCTTTTTGATGTCTCAACCGAAATTGCTCAAAAAAGAGTAGGGAATGAAAAAGACAGAATGGAATCCTTGGGAACGAATTTTTTCAAAAAAGTCAGAAACGGTTATTTAGAACTGCAAAAAGAAAATCCGAATCGAATAAAATTAATAAATGCAAATAATTCTATAGAGAACGTTTTTTCTGAGGTGAAAAATATTATAATAGAATTGATAAAAAATAAATAAGGAGAAGCGCATGCCCGATAATTTCAGACGTTGGTACGACAATGACCCGATATTAAAAGAAGCATTAGAATTATTAAAACTGCAAACGGATGATAATAAAACAACCGCAGCAGACTTTATTATATCATTGCAAGAACAGGTAGCGCAGGATGTAATTGAAAGGATATATGAAATTACAAAAAAGTATGCCAAAAAAGGAAACAGATGGTATGATGCGGATCCTGTCATGTTAAAAGCAATAGAAATGCTTAGAATGTCATCGCCGAAAACACAACGAATTGCAGCATTGAAACTTCTTCTTGCAATGGAAAACAACGAAATGGAGTCATTAGAAGAGAATAATGATAAATAATCAACTGCAGGATGTACAAAAACAAAATGACCAAAGAGGAATAGACATACAAAAAGTAGGGGTAAACGGTGTTGACGTTCCTTTAATAATAGAGCGGAAAAATGAGAAAAGCCAAACGGTATCAGCAAAAGCACGTGTCAGTGTAACTCTTCCTCATAATTACAGAGGCACCCACATGTCTAGATTTATTGAGGTTTTAAGCGAATATTCCGTAAAAAACATTTTGGGGATTGATATAAAAGGTTTTCTGAAAGATGTAAACAAAAAGTTGGAATCGAAATGCGCACACGTAAAATTTGAATTCAAATATTTTATAAATAAAAAAGCACCCGTAAGTAAAATGGAATTTCCCGTAGGTTACGACTGCTCATTTCAAGGTGATTTGGATAATGATAACTACAGATTTATACTTGGAGTAAAAGTACCGATTACAACACTTTGTCCGTGTTCAAAAGAAATATCAAAATATTCGGCACATAATCAAAGAACTATGGTAAAAGTAAAAGTCAGCTATAATGAAAACGATATAATTTGGATAGAAGATTTAATAGCAAAAATAGAAGACTGCGGCTCCAGCCAGATA
>CANQLK010000072.1 GCA_947624665.1 Candidatus Gastranaerophilales bacterium | reverse complement strand
AATTTCAAGACAGCGAAATTGCGGACGGACAAAGTCCGGTAAGCGAGGTCGGAAGCGAGTACAAGGCGGTAGCCGAATGAGCGACGAGAGCGAGCGCAAAGCAATTTCAAAACAGCAAGCGTTATGTTGCGACAGTAGATTAAATTATTTTTTGTAGTAATATAAAAATATGAATAAGAAAGAGTATAAACCTGAATTATTATTGCCCGCAGGAAGCAAAGAAAAACTTGATTATGCCATTCACTACGGGGCTGATGCCGTTTATTTGGGTATGGTTGATTTTAGTTTAAGGGCAATGCGAAAAGGCGAATTAATTACTCTTGATAATCTTAAGGATTGTATTAATCTTGCTCATTCATACGGCAAAAAAGTATATCTTACGTTGAATATTTTTGCATATAATAATGATATTAATGCAATGATAGAGGCATCGGAAAAAATAAATGATGCTAAACCTGATGCCATTTTATTTTCAGACTTTGGTGTATATAATATTATAAAAAAATATATGCCTGATATAGCACTTCACGTCAGTACCCAAACCAATATTCTAAATTATGAAACAGTCAGATTTTGGCAGGATCTAGGTGCTGTAAGAGTTGTTCTTTCAAGAGATTTATCACTTGAACAAATTGCCGAAATTAAAGAAAAAGTGCCTGATATGGAGCTTGAAGTATTTGTCCACGGTGCGCAATGCGTATCATTCTCGGGCAGATGTTTAATAAGCGATTATATGACAAAAGGCGAAAGAAAGGCTAATCACGGTAATTGTTCTCAATCGTGCAGATGGAGTTATAAATTAGTTGAAGAAACCCGCCCCGGCGAATATTTTGATATTCAAGAAAATGATAGAGGTACTCATATATTAAGTCCTAAAGACTTGGCGCTTATTAATTATCTTCCTCAATTAATTGATTTAGGCATTGACTCTTTTAAAATAGAAGGCAGAACAAAAAGTCTTTATTATGTTTCTGCTGTCGCAAAAGCCTATAGAAAAGCAATTGATGACTATTTAACTACGGGAAAAATTGATGAAAATGCCAATTATAATGAAATAATCAAAATAGGAAACCGAGGTTATACTACGGGATTTTATTTGATGAAACCCGACAGTGAAGGCTACAGCTATGACATATCTAAGGGCTTGGCAGGTGCCGATTGTCTTTGCGTTTTCCTTGATGAAAACAACGGCTCTTATAAGGTATTAACAAAAAATAAATTCCTTTTAAACGATGAAATAGAAATTATTACTCCCGATGAATGTTTTAGAACAGTCGTAACAAAAATAACTGATGAAAAATCGGGCGAAGAAAAAAATCTCTCAAATACAAATGATATTAGTTTATTAGAACTTTCAATAAAACCAAAATCATATAAATATGCTTTAGCCAGAACAATAGGAGTAAAAAATTTAAGATGATTTTGAAACCCGATTATAACTTAGTATCTTTATTCGACATAGATTTTAAAGAAATTAAATCTATCGGCATAAATGCTTTGTTATTTGATTTGGACAGCACTGTTATGCCTTCAAAATCAGGTGAATATCCGATTGAAGTTATACAGCTTTTAAATGAATTAAAACAAAATTTTGTTGTGGCAATTATAAGTAATAATAAAAACAAAGAATATGTTGAAAAAGTTCAAAAACAATCGGATTTTCCGGTAATCGGGCATGCTAATAAGCCATCTCCTAAAGTAATGCAAGAGTTTTTGCATTCCGTAAACGTATTGCCTGTTCAAGCCGTTGTTATTGGCGATCGTCCGTTAACGGACATTTTGGCGGGTAAATTACTGGGAGCTAAAACAATTCTTGTCGATTCGATTACAAAAGATAGCGAAAATAAGCTTACAAGATTTGTTCGTCGTCTTGAAAGACTTGTGATAAGGAAATAATATTTTAAATTATGAAGAAAAAAATAATTTTCAATGTGATTGTAATTATTTTATTATTATGTGCCACGGAATTCTCCATATATAATATATATAAATATAAACAAATGCGGAAAGTTCAAAAAACTGATTTCGGTTTTCATAAAGATTGTAAGTATAAGTTAGGTTATACAACATTTACCGAAATAAACAGCAGTGAAGAACATTTAAGACCTGTTGCGGATTTCGGGAAAAATCATAAAATATTGTTATTCGGATGTTCTTATGCCTATGGTGCTTCATTGGAGAAGGAGCAGACTTTATACTATAAACTTGCGCAAAAAACGAAATCAACGATATATAACAGGGCTTTTATGGGTTTAACCAATACTTATATGCTTTATCAGGCGCAAAATCCCGGAAAAAGTTTTGATATAAATAAAATAGATAAAGATATTGATATAATTATATATTTATATATAGAAAATCATAAAGACAGGTTATTCAGATTTTATTGGAGCGATTATTTTTCCAATATTTATAATTTAAGGTATAAAAAAATCAAGACCAAAAACGGAGAAAAAATAGTTGAAAATAAGCCGATTTTACCATTTATTCATATTTTCTTTATTGCAAAAGCGATACATCAATTAACTGAAATTGCAGGTAAAAATAAAGAAAAAGAAATGAATTTCTTAATTGATGTATTTAGAGAATCACATGATGAATTAAAAAAATTATATCCCAATGCACGGTTTATAATATTACAATATCTGACAGATGAACTCAAAAGCAGAAAGTCGGAATTGGAGAATGCCGGCTGGGAGTTGTATTCTACTTTTGATTTAACTGATGGTATAGATTTGAATGATGAAAAATATCATTTTAAAAATGACCCGCACCCGACGGAACCTGCTTGGGATATAATATCCGATAAACTTATTGAAAAAAATATAATAAATTAATTTGATGTATAGTCGGCGGATAAATTTTGTTTAACGAATTTATAATATTTTCTTAAAAAGGAGAATATTATGATAAATACATTAAACGAAAATAATTTTGATACAATGGTTCAAGACGGAATGAAATTGGTAGCATTTACTGCCCCGTGGTGCGGATATTGCAGCAGACAAAAACCTATTTTAGAGGAACTTTCAAAAGAAAATATATGGGTAGGCGATGTCAACGGGGACGAAAATCCTCATTTAACAACAAGATTTTCAATTCAAGCATTTCCTGCATTTATACTGTTTAAAGACGGAAAACCCGTAAAGAGTTTTCTCGGACTTCATTCAAAAAATGAACTTATGAATAAAATCGGAAGCAGTTTTGAACATTAGTCTTTACATAAATTAAGGATTAATTTTTTTTCGTTTTCTTTGAAATATAATTTTGACAGATGTAAAAGTTTGAAAAATTCATAACATAAAAATAATTGACGAGGATTTATATGAAAAAATTTTTGAAGATAACGGGAATTACTATTGTTGGCTTAGTTTTATTGTTATATATTTCTTTGGTCTTTATAGTACCGAATGTGATTAATTTGAATAAATACAAGTCAGATTTACAAAAACTGGTTACGGAGCAAACAAATTTAAATTTGGATTACGGTAATGCAAAAATTACCGTAACTCCGTTATTATCCGCAGGTATAAAGGCAGATAATATACATGTAAATCTGCCTGATAAATCAGAATTATTAAAGGCTGATTCTTTTACGGGAAGAATTTCACTCCCTCATTTAATTTTCCTGACCGTTAAAGTTACAAAAGCAGAGCTTGAAAATATTACTTTAAACATAGAAATTGCCGACGGAAAAGAATATAAGCTTGAAAAAATTATTGCCGATATTATAAAGAAACAAGAGGAGCTTGCAAAAAAACAATCACCTCAAAATACAGACTTTGATATGTCTTTATTGAAAATAGATATACCCGAAATAAAGTTGGTTAATTATTCTGCTATAATAAACGATTTGAAGGTTAAAAATTATTTAAAATTGCGTGGAGATGAACTTCTTTTGGGGTATAAAAACGGAAAAACAGCTTCAATTAAGACTATAGCTGAATTATTCGTTAACGAAAATAAAAATATTACCGCAAATATTGATATAGATACTGTTCTTCCAAAAATTGAAGCTGATGAAGAAAAAACGCAAAATGTACCTGTTTCAACGGCAGAAAAAACGGAACAAAAAGAAATCCCCTTTATAAATCCCGTTGCTATATATAAAGCTTATGATTTGAAAACAAATATTAATACAAAACTCAGAATAAGAGAAAAAGATAATAAATATATATCAAACGGATATTTTAAAATAGATGATTTAACATTATTACTATCGGGTTTGCAGCTTCCTGCAAGCAACTTACATATTAATACTTCGGGAACAAAAGCTGAATTTGATTCTCAAATATTTACATCAAAAGATGAAAAGATTTCGTTAAACGGACTTATAAATTACGGCAAGCATCCTCAAGCTGACGTAAAAATAAACTCCGACGAAATTCAAACTCAAAACATAATTAATTTGGTTCATGCCGCATTAAACTCGGTGAATGTTAAAAATGAGTTAAACTTAATAAAGGGAAACGGATTCATAAAAGCTGATGCAAACCTGAAAACGGATTTTAATACACTTAAATCAGACGGAAATATTACTGTTAATAACTGTGAGTTAATAAATGTAAAGGATAAAAGCCCGTTGGCAAAAATTAATTCGGTTATTACTTTTGACAATAATATTATAGAGTTTAAAAATACGACAATTGAAGTATTGGAAACATTGTTTAAAGTAGCAGGAACGATAAACGAGAAATCTTACGCCGATATTTCCGTTATAGCCGAAAAAATACCCGTTATAAAATTGTTTTCAATGTTTGTGCCTGCGGAAATAAAAAACGGATATAGCGCTGATTCGGGTACGGTTAACGTAAATGCCGATATAAAAGGTCAATTAATGAATCCTTCGGGAAATTTAAAAATATCTTTAAATAATTTATCTTTGACTGATAATATAAATAAAATTAAATATATAAATAATCTTTTTGCCGCAGAAATCATAAGTGATTTTAAAACATTTAAAGGAAATCTAAAGAATAATGATTTTAAGGCGGTAATGAACGGTGCAAGCATTCAATGTCCATTGCTGGAAGCTTCTATGGGCGATAAGGATATAATAATAAATCCCGCAAAGCTTGTAATTAATAATTCTACCGATATAAATTTCAAAGGCGGAGTAAAAAACTATTTAAAAAATCCGATTTTTGATTTTCTTTTAAACGGGGCAATAAGAACTCAGGATATAAAACAGCTTCTCGGTCAGGATATTGCGGTTTACCTGAAAAATCAAGGTACACTTCCTATTGAAGCTAAAATTACGGGAGATGGTAAGCAGCAAACAATTACAGCTTCAATAAATGCCGATGCCAATAACTATATAACACCTTTAAATATTACAAGTGCGGTGTCCAAACCGTCCGTTGTTAAAACTGCCGTTGATTTAAAAGGTGATAAACTTACAATAAGAGATACGGGATTTTATATAAAAGATGGAGCAAAAGAAACCGAAATAGTCGGAATTGAAGGAAATATTACCAAACTAAATACAACAAACCCCAGTATTAATATGATAAAGGTAAAAATACCAAATGATATTAATGCATCAATATGCGTATTCCCGAATTCAAAAGTATCGGCGAAGGGGAATATGTATATTACGGGAGATTTGAACAGCCCGAAAATAAGAGGTAATGTCGATATATGGAATTTATCGATACCCGAAATTATGGTAAAAATGGAAAAGGCAGTTGCCAATATCGAAGGTAACGACTTGGATATAAATGTAAACAAATTAACGGCAAACGGTTCGGATTACAGTCTTGTTGTAAATGCAGATTTAACGCCTTCAAAATATTTCACGATAAAAACATTGAATTTGATTTCTAATCTGACTGATGCCGATAAAGTTATGAAGGTAACTGAAGCATTGGATAAGGCATTACCAAAGCCTAATGTATCTTCGAATAATTTAAATTCGACCTCTGTACAAAGTGATATTCCCGTCATTATAAAAGACGGAACAATAGATATTAAGTCCATAAAATCGGGAAATATTATATTAACAGAAACTACGGGCAAAATATCACTTTCTAAAAATATATTATATTTAAATAATCTTATAACTACCGCATTTTCAGGCAAGGTAAGAGGTGATATATCAATGAATATGATGACCTCTGATATAAAAACAGCTTTAAAAGCTACGGGAGTTAATGTTGAAAAAGCATTGCTTGATGCCGCTTCAATGAAAGATACTCTGACGGGTACTATGGACTTTGATGCGGATTTATCATTAAAAGGTTCAACTTATGAAGAACAGATGAAATCGTTAAAAGGTAAAGTCAAATTTTCTATTAAAAACGGAACACTCGGGCCTTTTGGTAAAATAGAAAACCTAATATTCGCCGATAATATACGTCAAAATGCGTTCTTTAAAACTGCAATAGGTGCGATTATCAATCAAATAACAACGTTTGATACTACTCATTATTCGCTTCTAAACGGTGATTTGAGTTTTAATAACGGAGTAGCAGACATTAATCCTATTACTACAACGGGCGATGTTATGAGTACGTATATATTCGGAAGTTATAATTTGTTAAAAAATACAATGGATATAACATTAAGAGGCTGCTTAGGATCGCAGGTATCAGAATCACTGGGAACACTTTCTCTTATTAATCCTATAAATTTATCGAAAAAAGTAACAAATATTAATCCTTTATTGGGAAATGTGTTTATGTTGTTCACTCAGCAAATCAGTGAAGCGGAATTAAAGCAAATTCCTAAATTGGGTAAAGAATATTCTGATACGAATACTACAAAATTTCAGGCAGTATTGAAAGGTGATGCATTAAAGCCGAATTCTCTCGTAAAATCATTTAAATGGCTGGCTTTGAAATCAGAAATAGAAAAAGCTCAAAGCGCATTGGGAGAAGCAAATTTGGGAATAACCTCTCTTGATAAAGAAGAACTTAAAAATACGGCAAAACAAAAAATTACCGAGTCAATTGATTCTTCATTAACTGATGAACAGAAAAAACAAATCAAACAGGGTAAAGAAACGGTTGATGCCGTAAAAAACATTATTCAGAACAAGGAACAGGTTAAAAATACTCTGAAAGAGCAAGCACAACAAGCTAAGAAAAATTTCTTAAATCAGTTGAAAGAACAAGTTGAAAATCAATAACTAAATCGGACAATTTAAATAATACATATTATATACAAATAATATTCCTTTGACTAAAATGCAAAAACTGATATACTGGTTATTAGCGAATACATAATAAGAAAAGGAGTACATAATGGAACTTTGGATGATATATGTAATAATATCTATAGTTGCTGTTGTAGTAGAAATTTTTGCTCCGACTATGTTTTGTATTAATTTTGCTATCGCCGGTATATTAACAGCATTAATATCAATTTTTTGGGGAGATTTAACCTCATCATTGGTCATGTTTGTTATATTGTCAGTACTTTCGCTACTATTTATAAAACCGATATTGGTTAAAACATTGATGAAAGATACAAAAGCTGATTTCAAAGGTCAGTATTACGGCAAAATAGTAAAATGTATCGAGGCAATTTCGCAAACAGACGGAGCTGTTACTATATATGATGAAAGATGGGAAGCAAGATTGCAATACGAAGGTGAAGAAATTCCCGTTGGTGCTGATGTCAAAATCGTAGGTAATGACAGTTTGATATTATTCGTTGAAAAAGTATAAAGGAGAAAAAATGGAAATCGGATTTGTTGTTTTCTTGATATTTTGTGTAGTATTTATAGCATTCGTTATTAAGAATGTTGTTATAATAGTACACCAGCAAGAAGCTGTTATAGTTGAAAGATTGGGTAAATATTCAAAGACATTAACCCCCGGGATACATGTTATTGTTCCTATGTTGGAGTCGGCTCGTCCGATAATAAAAATAGAAAAACAAAGAACAATGGACGGAAGAATATATTCTGCGCCAATGCCTTCTGCCAGAATAGATTTAAGAGAGTCCGTATATGATTTTCCAAGACAGAACGTAATTACAAAAGATAACGTAACTATAAGTATAAATGCTCTGTTGTATTTCCAAATTATGGATCCGAAAAGAGCAGTATATCAAATAGAAAATCTTCCCGAAGCTATAGAAAAACTTACACAAACAAACTTAAGAAATTTGGTCGGACAATTGGCTTTGGATGAAACTCTTGTTTCACGTGATATTATAAATGATAAATTAAGAGAAATACTTGATAAAGCAACCGATAAATGGGGTGTGAAGGTAAATCGTGTTGAACTTCAGGATATTGTGCCTCCCGCTTCAATTCAACAGGCAATGGAAAAAGAAAAGAAAGCCGAACAAGACAGACGTGCCACAATTCTCGAAGCTGAAGGTATTAAAAAATCACAAATTTTACAGGCAGAAGGTGAAAAATTGTCTGCAATTAACAGAGCAGAAGGTGAAAAACAATCCGAAATTTTAA
>CANQLK010000071.1 GCA_947624665.1 Candidatus Gastranaerophilales bacterium | reverse complement strand
CCTCTTACAACACTTCCAGAGGGTATTACCGCTATATTATCAACTTTTATATCGTTTATTACCATTAAATCAAATTGATCGCCGATTTTTGTGAAATTTGTGCTGACAGGGTTCAATAATTTTAAGGTTATTACAGTCCCTGCAGGAACTCTTTTACTCTTTATATTAGCATTTATTTGCTTATTAACGGCTGAAAACGCCATGCCTGCCGTCAGAATTATTAAAGTGAATACTATAAAAGTTACAGAAAAAATTTTTTTCATAATCATCTCCCTAATTAATATCTGATACGGATATTTTACCAAATTTTGCGGATAAGTCATCAATGTGATGAATAATATACATAAAGGGTTCTATATCTTTTTCATTAAGATCGATTAAAGCACCCCAATCACTGCGCCCGTGGTGTGCGGCTATCATTTTTGCTATATCTTTAAATCCGTTTGCCATACATATCGAAAATCCCCATTGTGAATGTGTTCGCCAATCGTGACGGAAATTTTCATTATATTCTATTAAACCTGTTTCTTTGTCTAATATGTATTCAAAGATTTTTCCAAAATCGTGAAGAATGCATGCCGCATATACTTTATCAGAATTCAGTTTGTTATTGCATTTTGCAAGAATACTG
The DNA here is from genome assembly GCA_947624665.1 of Candidatus Gastranaerophilales bacterium. Classification (GTDB taxonomy): domain Bacteria; phylum Cyanobacteriota; class Vampirovibrionia; order Gastranaerophilales; family Gastranaerophilaceae; genus Avigastranaerophilus. Next base: position 7,809 of record CANQLK010000071.1, on the reverse strand, counting down.
TCTGCTATATCCAAACATTCATAGGTATGTTGAAGCAGTCCTCCTATATAATTATGGTGCATCAACTTTGCTGCGGGAGTTACTTTAAATTCCTCTTCATGCTCAAACAGCAAACCCGATATAAATTCTGCCAGTTTTTTATCTTGTATTTTATTTACGTAGGATAATATATTATCAAACAATTTATTTCTGTTTTCTTCATCCAGTCCGATTTTCGCTTCTTTTACAAGAGCTATATCGGATACAAGACAATTATTATACTTCTCATTATATGTTCCGCTGATTATTTTTATATGGTTATTTGACCTGAATAACTTTGAATCAAGTCTGTTAAGTGTTTCCTCCCATAATATACAATTTAAAAGCGAAGAATCATTTAAGTTCTTAACTTGCAGTTTCCCCATTTTAGAACCTGCTTTTGTATCTCCTATTGCAAATGTAACAACTTCATATACCGCATTTAAGTCTAACATATTTTTCCCTTTAATTTGTTCGATGAGTTTATTATACTACAAACTTTAAAGAGCTTTTTCATTTACCTTAATATAATTATTACAAAATATATTTAAAAGCGGCTGTTTTGATTTAAGTTCGAAAAATTCTATTATATTACCGTCGGCACAAACAACCGATATGGAATGTTTTGTTTTTTTAACGATGGTAGAAGGTTCTTTATTGGAGATTTCTTTATGAATTTTATGACTTTTAAAAGTAAAAAATTGATTTTTATATGTGATATGGCAATTTAACCAGGGGGATAATGCTCTTATTCTTCTGTCGATTTGTTCGGTGGTTTCTTTTTTAAAATCCAATATTGACTCTGAAAGCTTGATATGAGAATAATATGAGGATTTTGACGGGTCTTGACCCCGTTTATTTTTATATTTCTCATCAAAATTATTCAATAAATTTTGAATTTCAATTCTTGCAACCTCGCAGCATTTATTTTTAAGAGTCAGTCCCGTATCAGTATTTGAAATGGGTACTTGAGCCTGATGTAAAATATCACCCGAGTCAAATCCTTTATCCATTAGATGAAACGTAACACCCGTATATTGTTCATCTCTTAAAATCGTTTGTAAATATGGATTAGGCCCTCTATATTTTGGAAGCAGCGAAGGATGAACATTAATACAGGCTATTTTAGGACTGTTTATGGTTTCCTCTAAAAACTTTTCACTCCAAGAGGCTGTTATTATCAAATCGGCATTCAGTTCTTTTACCTGTTTGATAAACGCTTCGGAATTCACACTTTGCGCTTTTATTTCATGCAGTTTATGAGTTTTTATAAAATTATATTCGTATGTCGGATTTAAAATATCAAATATTATTTTTTTTATAGGATTATATAAAACACTTTCATGCCTGAAAACGGCGATAATATCGTGTTTTGTATTTAACAAACCTGACAAAACGGAAGTAAACATATTCCCGTATCCGACAACAATAATCCTCATATAGATATGGTAATTAAAAATCCGAAAAAAATAAATAATGTAAATTAAGTATTTGTTTTTGTAATAAAAGTTATTAAAATAGTTTTATACAGCTATATTTTCTAATAAAATAATTATGGAAAGAGAAGGCAGTATTTGAGCGGAAATTTTGAAGATATAGAAACGACGGCAAGAAAATCATCCGTAATACAAGAGCGAATGAGCCTTGTATCAAGCCACATGTATAAACAGTTTTTGGAATATCAACAATCTAATGCCAATACATCGGTGTTATTCGATAAAATGGTTGAAAATATGGCTATTACGGTTGAATATTTAAAGCAATCATTTACGGTTAGAGGAATACCATCTGAGAACATATATTATGAATTTGATAAAACAAGACATATAGCTATTTTGAATATATTATGGCATTCAATATCATTTGTATCGAATATGAAAGATAAGCCAAAAGCATTGCACCGAGAGAAGGATTCGCCGTTGTTTACGGGAAGAATTTTTGCCATCAAGGGAGTTTTACCTGATTTGATTCATGGGTTTAATGATGAAATCGAACAAAAACTTTTGGATATGGAAGTTGCATCTTTATACGTACCTGCCGACAGCGCTGCAAAAGCGATAATAAAAATTCGCCATTTGGGCAATCAGGAATTTTATATAAATCAAATGGAAGCACCGAGAGAATTTCTTTTAAAAGTAATAGAAACTATTTGTGGTGGCGGAAATTATCATAAAGAAGGCTCAAGAGTTACAATCAGTATATAAACGCCCTATACGAATATGATTTTGTTACCTGTGAATGCTCCACAGGTGGGTAAGTGCCTTAACAAATCCGTTTCCTGCTACTCGGCAGGTCTACTGCATTGTTATGAGAGTCAGCTTTCCCTATTAATCAAGATGTAGGAACAAAATAAATACCCGTATAGAGCATTTCTATTATATCACTTTATTTATTTTTTTCTACCAAACTTTTGGGGAATTTATATCAAAACTTATCGGCTAAATAATCAAATACTGGTTTATTTACTTCCCATAGGTGTTCATTGGTGTCATCTTCGGGAAGCTCAAGAGTAATTGTCGGAATTTGCCGTTCAACTCCTGCGTAATTTCCAAAGCTCCCGGGGGTAGGATAACCTATATCCGCCTGTACTTTATAGCCCGTTATTTCCGATATCTTTTTCGCCAGTTCTTTTGCAGGCCCGTCATAGTTTACGATTTTAAATGGAGCGTGAATTGATAATATCGCATCAATTCTGAACTTAGAAATTATTTCTGTCATAAATTTTGTTTCAATTTCGCTTTCAGGCGAGTTCCCTCCGAAATATTCGGGATTATCCGTTTTCTTCCAGTTTTTGGTTGGAAAATTTCTGTTTAAATCGACTCCGTTTGCATTCTGCCTTTTATTCTGCTTTTTTCCGTCAGGATTTAAGCACGGAACAATTAAAAGCCGATTTTTAATCCCTGATAAATCAGTTTTCATATATCTGTTTATTAAGTATTCGCCTTGAGGTTCTTCGCCGTGAAATACTCCTATTATCAAAACTGTCTTATCATACCTGCCGTTTTGAATATCGAATAACTCAATAGTATTACCGTTTAAGGTTTTTGCTGATTTAATTATATTCAAAAACCGCCTTAACCTTCCGTAATATATTTTATTAAGCTTCTAATTCCTATACCTGTAGCATTTTTAATGCCTTCGGAGTTGGGTTTATCAATGAATGCGGTACCTGCAATATCCAAATGAATCCAAGGAGTTTTTGAAACGAAGCCTGAGAGGAAAATTCCTGCTGCCGAAGCGCCGCCCATTCTGCCGCCTGTATTTTTTGTATCGGCAATATCACTTTTTAAAGACTCACCGTATTCTTCATACATAGGCAGCTGCCAGAATCTTTCGCCTGCTTTTTCTGCCGTTTCTATAAATTCTTTTATTTTTTTATCGTTGTTGCCCATAATACCCGAAGCAACAGTGCCTAATGCTACCATGCAGGCTCCCGTTAACGTTGCTATATCTATGATTTCATCAACTTTAAGTTCTTCTGCATAAGCTAATGCATCTGCAAGAGTTACTCTGCCTTCCGCATCGGTATTATCTATCTCAATGCTTCTTCCTGTCTTTGATATAATTACATCTCCGGGTTTATATGCGCTTCCTGACGGCATATTTTCGCAGGCTGCAATAATGGCATGTACTTCAACATCAGGTTTGATTTCGGAAACAGCTCGCATTACCGCTATTACCGAAGCTGCTCCCGACATATCATCTCGCATTGTAAGCATTGATGACGGCGGTTTTAAATCAAGTCCTCCTGCGTCAAACGTTATGCCTTTCCCTACTATTGCTATCTTTTTCTTTGCTTTCTTTTCGGGAATATATTCCATGTGTATAAATTTTGGCTCGTGAACACTTCCTTGACCTACTGCTAAAAAGGCATTCATGCCCATTTCCTTAATCTGCTTTTTATTATATACGGTTGTTTTTACTCCCGAATTTTTTACCGCAAAGTCTGCTAGTGTTTCGGGATATATGTATTGAGAAGAATCATTTATTAAATCTCTTGCCATATTAAGGCATTCACCTATGATTATTCCTCTTTCCATTCCTTTTTTTGCTTTTTTGTATTTCTCGTCATCGATTTCGGCTATGATAAATTCTTTCAGGTTTTTATTATCCTTTTTGGATTTATATTTATCAAAAGAGTAATTGCCCGATATAGCACCTTGCGCTATCATTTGAGCGCAATCTTCGGGGTCTAAACCTGCAATACCTGCTCCGTGAAGTATTGAAACTACCTTGTTTATATTTTTTGAACCATTACATTTTCTTACTACTTTTGCAGTTAAATCTCTGATTTTCGTTAATGAGAATTCTGACTGTTTTCCGAGTCCCGTTATAAAAATCTTTTTATGCTGCTCAATTAAAGGCAGTTCATATATTTCTCCATACTTGCCTTCAAATTTTTCACTTTTTATAACAAAATCCGAAATTATATTGTTATAAGCTTTATCTGTAATCCCCGTAACACCACTTGGGACTTTTACTCCTTCAAATAAATTTACGACTGTTACGTCGGCATTTATATCAAGAATAGATTTTTTTTCAATTTTTACTTTCATATTTATCTCCTTAATTATTGTAATTTTCAAAAAACTTTTTTATCCATCCGAACATAACGGATAGTTCATAAGGCTTTGGCAAATATAAATCTGCCCCCGCATTTAATACCGGCTCTTTATCGTGAATTGTAGTCGTAAAAATTATGTTTGGCTTAAAGTCCTCGTATTCATATTTTAATTTTTTACAAATATCCAATCCCTTTAGTGAGTCGCTCTTTCCTGCATCTAAAATAATAATTGCAGGATTATATTCTTTTAAAATTTCAAAAATATCTTCAAGTTCATTAGCAATTTTGACATTGTAGCCTTGAAGCCTTGCGGTTGCTTCAAGCAGAATGGAAAGTGCTTCATCGGGTTCTGCTATTAAAATATTATTATTGATTTCCTTTTGTGTGACTGCGTTATCCGCACTGATTTTAGGACGCTCAAATACGTACGATGACCCTGTCTTATACTTCGCAAGCTTATGAGTTGATATTAACGAACTTATAACCTGTCTTAAATCTGTATATTTCTTATATCTGTTCGAGATTATACCTATGCTTGTAGATACAAGGTTAACTTTATCTTCCGCTTCATCATCCCCGTGCATAAATATAAAACCCCTATTGGCATCGGATTTGGAATAAAACTTAGATACGACCGTATCAAAAGCATATACCAGATAATTTGCGATTTTCTCGGCTCTTTCATTGTTTGTTATAACAATAAAATCCTCTGAGGATATTTGCCCTAAATAATCATTCGGGTCAATGGAAGATTTTATAATGGCTGAATATGTCTGAATAAGTTTATCTGCCGCAAGTTCGCCGTATATTTCTTTATAAAATTCCAAATTGTCAATATCTATAAGCATTATTGCCCATTCGGAGTCATTATTTAAAACCCTTTTAATCATTTTATAAGAGATTTTTGAATTGAAAAGCTGAGTTTTTTCAGAAAAGCAATTTTCAAAATTTCTTCTGATATGTGCCGTAATTCTGGCTTTAAATTCTTCGTTATTTATAGGCTCGCTTAAAAAGTCATCGGCTCCCGAGTCAAGTATATCTATTTTATCCTGAATATGATTTGACTTTGAAAGTGCAATAACGGCAGGTCTTGTATTATAAGTTAATACCCTTATTTGCTTGATTGCTTCTTTTATATCAAAATCCAAACTGTCCGATATCATAATTAAATCAGGCTCAAAAGCGTTCATATAATTCAAAGCCAAAGCAAAATCAGAAGCAATAATAACGGTATTATCACTGCTTTCAAGTATTTTCTTGTATTTTACCGATTGTTCTTTTCTTTTATCAATTATTAAAACAACTTTTGTAAGCATAATTTACTCTTTAATTTTCTTTTTAGCATCATCATCAGGACTTGCGCCTTTAAATTCCACGATAAATTCACTGCCCTTGTTTGAACTCGTAACGGATATTTTTCCTCCCATTTTCTCTGTCAGGGTTTTTGTTATATATAACCCAAGTCCGTTACCTTGAATTTTTCTTATTAACGGTGAATCTACCCTTGAAAATTTATTGAATATTTTATTTATATCTTCTTCTTTTATTCCGATACCTTCATCTTTTACGCTTATTAATACCGTATTATTTTCAAAATTCTGATTAACATTTATGTAAACAGTAGAATTCTCATCAGAATATTTTGAAGCGTTATCAATTAAGTTTATCATTATTTGTTGGAATTTATCCGTATCAATTAAAATTTTAGGCAGATTTTTTGCATAATTGCATATATATTTATGACTTTTATATTGATTTTTAACCATTTGAACCGAACTGTCGACAAAGGGAATAATATCTACGGTTTTATATATAATTAATTCTTTATCCGACTGCATTTTGGAAACGGTTAAAAGGTTTTCAACAAGATGAATTAATCTGTTTGACTGGTCTTTAATTATGCCAAGAAACTTTTGACGTTGTTCGGGTGTTAATCTGTCATAAGAAGACAAAAGAGTATCCGCAAACCCTCTTATACTTGTTAAAGGAGTTCTGAGTTCATGGCTGACTGTTGCAATAAAATCCAGTTGAGCCTGTTCAAGTTCGTTTATATTTTCCTGATTAACCATATCCCATTTATTATATAACCATTTTGGCATTTTAGCTACTATGTAATAAAAGAAGTTATACACTTGCTTTACCAAAGCTCAGCGGTTTGCTTTGTAGAGTTCAGGAGGGGGACAGGTTTTTGTTTGTTCATAGTTATTTTTTTTCTTAGAATTATAAATTTAAATATAATCCTAAATACTAGGGGCAAGAATGAAAAGTAAAACTACAGCAGTGTAACTTTTATTAGCCCCTTCTTCTCTCTCCTTTGCGCAAATTCTACAAAGTTACGAGTGTTGCCGACGTTGTGGCAATATGATATTAAGTAGTCGCTTTGTTCTATCATTTTACGGTTAGCATGCAAAATAGCAAAAGGTTTTGGTACAAATTCTAAGCCCTCCGGATATAAAATTCCGACAAAACCTTCCGGAAGTTCTACTTTTTGATTAAGAGCGTACGGAGCAAGTAAATATAAGCGTATTTTCGGGTGATGTTGTTTTGCTTCTCACAGAACTGCTTTAACTAAACTGTCAAAATTGCCGTAGTGTCCGACGGTGAAAGTTGTAACCCCATACTTAGTAATATGTGTTTCAACAACTTCTAAAAGTTTATTTTTGATACTGCTTGGTGTATATCTATTGCCAATAAAAAAACAAGTTTTACCATTCATATATTAGTTATTCTCATAAAATATTATAACATAATTAAGCATATATGCTTAATTATTGGATTATATAATGCTTAGATATGTAATATTCTTAATTAAATGAAAACAAAAGACTTTTACAAAGAATTTGGAAAACGACTAAGACAATTAAGGCTACAAGCTAATATTTCACAAGAAGAATTAGCAGAAAAAGTTGGAGTTGCTGCAAAAACTGTTAGTTACTGGGAAAATGCACATAATCCGATAACTTTTAGTAAAATCCCGATGATAGCTAATGCTTTAGGTGTGCCGATATATAAGCTGTTTGTATTTATTAATGCAGATGAAATACAAGCTGATAAAGACTATGTAGCACTGTTACAGTCAAAAACAGGTGAAGAACTAAACATTCTGTTCAATCTTATTAAAGAGTTGCAAAAGATTAAATATTAATTATATTTATTTGAAAAGTTTTTATAAATTAAATAATGAAGAATAAAAAAAATAATTTTAATTTAAGTCAGCTCTAATGGAG
>CANQLK010000070.1 GCA_947624665.1 Candidatus Gastranaerophilales bacterium | reverse complement strand
GCCTTTTATTGAATTTATAAATGATTTTATCTCTTTTTTATTTACTTTGCCGTCTTTGTTTGTATCTATTAATTCCTTTATGTTATCTTGGTCGAATAACATATTTAACATATCCGTAATCGCTCTTTCTCCCATTTTTATGGTAGGATTCTTTCCGTAAGATTTTACATTCTTGCCTTCCTCTTTATCGGTTGAATCCGGATCGACTATCTTCCCTTTCTTTATTTGCATATCAAGTATTTCCGATACACTTTTTGAAACTATATCAGGGTCTACATTTATTTCATCGCTTAAATATGTTTTGAATTCATCTCGATATTTCATAAATATACTGATTTTACCTAAGTCATTCTTTTTTAATGCCCCAAGTTTCTTAGCGGAAATCCCCTGACTATCCGTTAAATAATCAATAAATCCTTTGAATAATGATTTAATGCTCATAATTATTCTTCCGTTTATCCTCGTTTATATATATAAAGTTTTTTCTATATGACTTATTGATATTATATATATTTTTTTTAATATAACTTTACATGTATATTCGGAAAAATTTCATAGCTTAAAACAAGATATAATGTATATCTCGGATTTTTTAAAATATTATTTCTGTGTTGGTTATAGAAATTTTATAATCTCTTCGCAAAATTCATTCGTAGTCGCTTCCCCGCCTAAATCCTGCGTTAAACATTTTCCTTCTTTTATTACTGTATATAATGCTTTTTCAACTCTCGCAGCTGTTTCATTTTGATTGATATACCTTAACATCTCTATCGCTGAAAGTATTAAAGCTGTCGGATTGGCTCTGTTTTGACCTTTAATATCGGGTGCGCTTCCATGGACAGGCTCAAATACCGCCGCATTTTCTCCTATGTTCGCTCCTTGGGCTATCCCTAGTCCCCCAACTAATCCCGCACATAAATCCGATACTATATCTCCGTATAAATTCGGCAGCACCAGTACGTCAAATTTCTCGGGATTCTGCACCAACTGCATACATAAATTATCTACTAAAATTTCCTTGTATTCTATCTCGGGATATTTTTCGGCAATCTCTCTTGTACAATTTAAAAATAATCCGTCCGTCAGTTTGCATATATTTGCCTTTGATACCGCATGTACCGTTTTTCGATTATTTTTTACCGCATACTCAAAAGCAAATTCCGCTATCCTTAATGAGGCTTTTCGGGTTATTATTTTTATTGATTCGGCACTGTCTTTATCTATTTGTCTTTCTATGCCTGCATATAAATCTTCTGTATTCTCTCTTACTATTACTATATCTACATTGTCAAAACGGGTTTTTATTCCTTCTATATTCTTGCAAGGACGAAGATTTGCATATAAATCAAGCGATTTCCTTAATTGAACGTTTACGCTTCTGAACCCTTTACCTATAGGTGTTGTTACCGGCGCTTTTAGTGCTACTCTATTTCTTTTGACAGACTCAATTACTCTATCGGGCAAAGGAGAGCCTTCTTTTTCCGCCACTTCCGCTCCTGCCGTTTGAATATCCCATTCTATCTGTGCGTTTGCAGCTTCTAATATCTTTACTGCCGCCTCTGTTATTTCAGGCCCTATACCATCTCCAGGAATTAATGTTACGGTTTGCATTTATCTCTCCTATGTTAATTCAAAATCGCCGTGTTTCTTTATATGTTCAATTAATCCGCCTTCGTTTAAAAGCTTTATCATAACTTCGGGTAATGGTGTTATAGGCATTTTTATGTTTTGTGTCTTATTTAATACATAGCCTTCTTTTATATCTATCTCCAGTTCATCACCTGCATTGATTTTATCGGTGTCGCATTCAATAAGCAAAAGCCCTATGTTTATTGCATTACGATAAAATATTCGCGCAAAACTTTTCGCTAAAACTGCTCCTACCCCTGCAATTTTTATTATTTGCGGTGCATGCTCTCTTGATGACCCTAGTCCGAAATTATTTCCTGCAACTACAAAATCCCCTTTACTCATCTTTGCGGCAAATTCGCTGTCTGCATCCTCTAACACGTGCTTTGCTAATTCGGGAAGATTAGATCGCAGATGAAATAATCGACCCGGCGCTATATGATCGGTTGATATGTTATCTCCGAATTTATGTGCTTTTCCTTTTAATAATTCCATTATAAAACCTCTCTGACATCTGCTATGTACCCTTTAATTGCACTGTATGCAGCAATCGCAGGAGATGATAAATATATATACCCTTCGGTATTACCCATTCTGCCTTGAAAATTCCTGTTTTGAGTGGCTAAACATACTTCCCCATCCCCTAGAATCCCCGCATGTACCCCTACACACGCTCCGCATCCTGAGGTTACTATGGCTCCGCCTGCTTCTACAAATGTTTCTATTAAACCTTCTTTTAATGCTTCCAGAAATACTTCTCTTGAAGCAGGCGCTATCAATAATCTTACTCCCTCTTTTACCTTCCTGCCTCTTAATATATCCGCTGCAATCCTTAAATCTTCTATTCGCCCGTTTGTACACGTTCCTATATATACTTGATTTATCTCTACTCTTTCAAGTTCATCAACAGTTTTCGTGTTATCTACCGTGTGCGGGCATGATATTGTCGGTTTTAATTCGTTTAAATTGATTTTTATAATCCTTTCATAAACCGCATCAGAGTCCGCTTTTATTTCTTTGAATTTGTCAGCTCTGTTATGTTCTTTTAAATATTCAAATGTTATTTCATCGGTTTCAAAAAGTCCTGCTTTTGCCCCTGCTTCTACTGCCATATTGGAAATCGTAAATCGCTCCGACATTGTAAGCTTCTTTATTGCACTCCCCGTAAATTCCAGAGCCTTATATGTGGCTCCGTCTGCTCCAATTAAACCAATAAGATGTAATATTAAGTCTTTAGCGTATACTCCTTTTTGAAATTCACCTTCTATAACTATTTTGTATGTAGATGGAACTTTAAGCCAAGTTCTGCCTAAGCCCATTACTACCGCTATATCCGTTGAACCTACGCCTGTCGCAAAAGCACCGAGTGCGCCTGATGTGCATGTGTGTGAGTCCGCCCCTAACAATACTTCCCCGGGGTTTATATAACTCTCAACCAACCTTTGATGACATACTCCTTCTCCTACTTCCGATAATACCGCCCCGTATTCCTTTGCAAATTCCCTTAAAACTTTATGCGAGTTAGATAATTCCTTCCTCGGACTTGGAGAAGCATGGTCTATAAATAATATCGTTCTTTCAGGGTTAAAAAGCTTCGTTTTATTTAATTTCTTAAATTCATTTACTGCTAAAGGCCCTGTTCCGTCTTGTACCATTACGGCATCTATTTTTGATATTATAAGCTCCCCGGGAATTACCGTTTTACCTGCGTGTGCGGATAAGATTTTTTCTGCAATCGTTTGTCCCATGTTATCTCCTATACGAATAAATGCGGTTGTGTTATGAAATTATTATCAACTCTCTTCTTTAAATTACCTGTCGGCATATAATACGGCGTTACCGTCATTATTTTTGCCGCTATGTCAGGATAATAATATATAAATTTTAATTCGCTCTGCGTTAACGGCTTTTGTGTATGAACATTGGCATATCTCGCAAGCTCAAGAATGTTTCTTGCTTCATCTTCATCCTGAAATTCTATTTCCATTTTTTCATAAACATTCCTGAAACCCTTAATCCCGCCATATTCTCCCGTCGTAATCATTCTGCCTGTTTCGACAATTTCAGGCTCGCCTCTTCCCAGTTCTGCATAATCATATAATTCATAGTTTAATCTGTCTTTTAATGCACCGTCAGCGTGTATTCCCGATTCATGCGCAAATGCGTTTGCCCCCGTTGCAGGCTGATTAATAGGTATGGGTACATTAAATGCATAAGCCGTATATTTTGCCAACTTCCACGTCTTTGACAGGTCTATATTCGGGTCTATATCATATTTACCGCTCATTCCGCTTGATTTTAATACCGCCAGTAAGCAGGATATTAAATCGGCATTTCCTGCTCTCTCTCCCATTCCGTTTATTGCCGTGTTTATATATGCGTTTACTCCCGCATCTATGGCTGCTTTCGCCCCCATGACGGAATTTCCCGCAGCCATTCCTAAATCATTATGGAAGTGAAGTTCTATATCCATTTTGGCTGCTTGCGCTATTTTTGATATCCTCTCGTAAGCACTAATAGGATCATCGTATCCTAAAGTATCACAATATCTGAATTTCTTTGCTCCGTGTTTTTTTGCCTCAAGCGCAAAATCAATTAAATAATCAATATCGCTCCTTGAAGCATCCTCTGCGTTTACACCTATATCCTGCGCTCCGCATGCTACTGCCGTATCCAGTGCCTTTGTCGTCGATTTTATTATGTCTTCTCTTGTCTTTTTCCCGCCAAATTTACCCTTTATCATCTGGTCTGACGTTGATACGGATAAATTTATATATTTGAGTCTGGGGACATTCTGAAAAGAAAGAAGCACATCCTCTTCTATCCCTCTCATCCAACCTGATAGTCTTGTTTTGGTTATTACTCCCCTGTCAACAAGCTCTAAATTTCCGTTTAGGTAATTTATCTCGTGCCTTGTTGTCGGAAACCCAAATTCCGATTGTGTTATTCCTATATCATCCAACATTAAATTAATTATTGTCTTTTGTAATTTCGCCAGTCCTAATCTTGAAGTCTGAACTCCGTCCCTGTTTGTAACATCTACAAAATATATATACTTCTTCGGCATTTTACTTCCTTCTGATTAATAATAAATACTATTATAGCATATATTTTTACTCTTTATAAAAATTTAATTTCACAAGTATTTACATATTTATTAGTTGCCTTCATATTTTCTAAATAAACGCAATGATGGCAAAATATGGAACTGTCAGCTTCTTTTTTACCGGTTATAACTTTTTTTATATATTTCATCTTCTTTGAATTTATACATTTTTTTAAACTGTACTTAAATGCGTTTATTCCTATAGTATTATGAATTGAACAACAACAGCCCAGCATTTCACCGTTCCAATTGATTTGAGGTGATATATATATTTGATGACATATATTTGTATTATTATCTAACTCTTTATATTCTTTATTATTCTCTGTAATATTTTCTATAATTGCCTTATTCTTTGGGTCTAATTCCGATATTAAAACTTCACCGTTCCATGGTTCTTTAAAAAAAATATTTTCAATTTTTAATTCCTCACCTAATGATTTAATGTTCTCTATTTCATTCGTATTGTGCTTGAATAAGATATATTGCCACTCTAATAAAGGATATATGCTGTTATATTTTTCTTTGTAATAATTTAATTTCTTTATATTACTAATCAATTGATTAAAATTTCCGTTTCTTCTGTATATCTCATACGATTTTGAAGAAGTTCCGTCAATCGAAAAAGTTATTCCCATAAATTGATATTTTACTAATGCTTCAATTTGTTCCTCGCTTACCGTATTAAAATTAACACCGTTAACGGCTGTTAGATTTATTCCTTTTTCATAAGAATATTTTATTATATCTGTCAGTTCGGGATTTAAAAAAATTTCTCCGCTGAGGGAAAGTTCTACATACTCTATATATGGATTTAATTTTATAAATTTTTTAAAATTTTCTAATGTCAAAAAGCCTTTTCCTATAACTACTCTAGGGTCGTTTGCACGCATATAACAATCCCTGCAATTAAGCTGACATAAACTGCAAGCTTCTATTCTCGCCATTTTAGGAAGCTTATAAATTTTTCTGTATATTGACCAAAGTCTGTTTGCCATTTCTCTCAATCTCCTTTATGAAGCTGTATACCTCCTTATTCTCCGAAGTATTTATTTTGTGCTTTTCCCCTAAACGTATAATTTCTCCTGCAAAAATTTCAAGCTCGGTTTCTCTTCCTGCTTTAATATCCTGTAACATTGAAGGACTTGCATCTTCTATTTTGTTTAATAAAAAATCTACTGCCTCTTCATATATCTTTTTATGGTTTTCAATTCCTTCGCTTTTGGCGGCATACTCCGCTTCTTTCATTAATTTTAACATTCTCTCGGTTAAATCTTTATCTGCTTTTATCTCTTTTAATGTCTTTCCTTCAACAGCACATATTTGATTTACACCGACATTAATTATGAATTTCCTCCAATATTCGTCAAAAAAATTATTAGGAACTTTATAACTAATCCCTGCTTCCTGAAAGAATTTCATAACCTTATTTAACAGTTCTTTTTGACTTTCGTATTTATATCCTAAAACTATATTATAATCCCCTCTTTGAGTTATATTTCGGTTCTCCCTTATGCAAGAGGCTCCAATGTAAAAAGAATACAGTATATTTGAGCGGTTATATGTTTTGGCAATTTCTTCCTCACTGTTTATTCCGTTTAACAATGATAAAATTATCGTATTTTCATCGGTAAAGTTCTTTATATTATCTATTGCTTCTTTTAAATTAGTATTTTTTGTTGCAATAATTATTAAATCTGCTGTAAATCCTTTCTCGTCAGGGAAAATATAATCAAAATCATATTCTTTTCCATTGAATATGCTTGGATTATTTAAATATTTTTTCTGACGGCTTCTGTCTATAAGTATTTTTAAATTAGTTTTTCCAAAATCATATATCTTGGAAGCACATAAACAGCCTATTCCGCCAAGTCCGCATATTATTACGTTTTTTATTCCTCTCTCGGTTCCTTTTCCCATTATTCACTAAATCCTATACTACCTTTTTCTTCCCGAGGATATTTTTCCTCTTATAAAGCTTAGTATAAACATTATGAATAAATAAATCCAAGCAGCTGCCATCCCTATCATTGACACTGTTTGTTCCTGTATTATCGGTATAAATGCAAAATAGTGGTTTATAAATGCTGCTATCAGTATAGTAATGATTGTCGTTAAAAAATTTGAAATGTTTTTATATACATTTGAATCCCTCGTTCCGCATATATCGTATAAACGTCTGTCTACAAGAGAAAATAATGTTATCACATATAGTATGTATAAAAACCAACTGAAATAATGCGCTATTTTTAAATATGATTCGTCCGTTGCATAGGGAAATATATATTTTTCAAATACCTTATATGTTATCAAATATACAATCAGAAGTATTATAATATTCCCTATATAAAATCTTCTGTTAATCGCATTGTTTGAAGCATATATTTTGTCATCTGCCATATTATTTCTCTCCGATTGTTTATTAAATGTAATTTCGTTTTTGAATATTCCGTTTATTGGTTGTCACGGTTTGAAAATTTTATCTCGCTTGACTCATAATGATTTAACTGTTTTCATTTCGTGCAACATTACTTTTTATAACCTTTTTAAGCTTATAATAAAATTTACCCGATAATTTAATAATATGATATAAAATGCTTTATTTCAATACCTGTCGTCTTTATTCTGATTTTATAAATCCTACGATTATTGAAAATAAAATTCCCAAAAATCCGGCTATTAAAGATGATATATTTAAAATAACCGTTATAATCGGAATAATATTCAGAAGGTAGTTTAATACATATATGTAAATTATCGGAAATAAACAAAGAATATAAAATAAATACTTGAATATTCGTTGAATTTTAATCGTAAATCTTCTTGAAAAATCTTCAATCCTTCGATATACAAGTGATAAAATGGATATTACCAATATAAATTGCAAAAATTGTACAAGAAATACAATGATATCGTATAAAAATTTCTGCGGAACCAGTACACTAAAATTGGTAAAATATAATGCAATCAATGAAACAACAGCAATAAGCATATTGATTGCGTAGTCTTTTCTGCTTATTGTGCCTTCCCAACTCAAAAATGCACTGTTTGATTCTTTGTACGCCATAAAATACCCGTATAATAATGTTCTGCTTTCAATTTTTGAGGTATACAGCCAGTCCTGTCGGCCATATCTAATCTTTCGTTTAATAACGAAAAAATTATTCCGATACAATGTATTTATTCAATAAATTGGAAATTATGTTTTTCGGTGCCATATTCACTATTCTTTCAACAGCTTCACCGTTTTTGAATAACAACAAACTTGGAACACCGCTTATAGAATATTTTTGCGCTGTTTGCATGTTCTCATCGGCTTTGATTTTACAGAATTTTATCTTCCCTTCATACTCCTGAGATAAAGCCTCGATAACGGGTTCGAGCTTTCGGCATGGTCCGCACCACGTTGCCCAAAAATCAACCAGAACCGGTTCTTCTTTATTCAATACCTCACGTTCAAAAGATTCATCAGTAATTTCAACGACACCGCTCATTTTGTATAACCTCCGTAATCGTTTTAAATTATATAACATAAAGTTTTTATTTGGAATAGTAAAAAGAATATTATAGATATGGTAAATAAAAAATTCACTTGACAATGAACTATGTCCCATATATTATACAAATTAGTATAAGAATTAGTGCCGGTGTAGCTCAACGGTAGAGCAACGGTTTTGTAAACCGTAGGTTGTAGGTTCGATTCCTATCACCGGCTGATTTGAATTTGTACATTAAAAATTGAATAAAACGGGTAGATGGCCGAGTGGCTAAAGGCGACAGACTGTAAATCTGTTGACGAGAGTCTACGGTGGTTCGAATCCACCTCTGCCCATTTTATTGAGCCCTTGTGGCGCAGTGGTAGCGCACTCCCTTGGTAAGGGAAAGGTCTCGG
>CANQLK010000069.1 GCA_947624665.1 Candidatus Gastranaerophilales bacterium | reverse complement strand
AAAATAAGATTTTTGAGAATAAAAATGAAACTTTCCCAAGAGCAATTTTCAGAGCTGGCGGGATTGAGCAAAAATTCAATAGGTATGATAGAAAGAGGACAAATGAGTCCGACATTAGAAACAATAGAAAAAATAGCAAATGCGCTCAATATTGAACTTAAAGAGCTTGTTGATGTTTCTAAAATTGATTTATAATCCAAATTTTTCATTAAAGTATCTGCTTTCATAAAATACTCGTCTATTACAAGTATGCTTGTAATAATCAAAGTATAATTTGTTAAATTTTTCTTGTCAATATCATAGTATAGTTGTATTATGACAAGTTTAACTACAAGCGAAAAAATCGGAATAAAAATAAGAATTTTAAGAAACAAATTAAATATGCCTCAAGAAAAACTGGGTGAACTTTCAGGCTTAAGTACGAATTCTATAAGTACAATAGAACGAGGACAAAGTAAACCATCAATTGAAACTTTAGAAAAAATAGCAAATGCGCTTAATATTGAACTTAAAGAGCTTGTTGATGTTTCTAAAATTGATTTATAATTTTTTATATTTTCCTTTCAAATTGTTAATTAAATGTTAAAAAAATCAAAAAGTACGAAAAAAAGATTTATAACATAAGTGTTGAAAGTAAAAAAATTGAAAGGAGCAAATTATGAAATTTTTAGTTAGAAGAACACCCGATAATTTCATCAGAACTGTAAATGACGAAATCAGCTCTTTATTAAACAGACATTTTGACACTTATTTCCCTCAAAGTATGTACTTTGAAGACACGGAAAAGCTTTCAATGCCTATTGAAGTAGCTGATAAAGGTAAGGAATTTGAAATAAAGGCTGAACTTCCGGGTATTAAAAAAGAAGATTTAGATATTGATATTGAAAAAGATTACTTGAAAATCAAAGCTAAAAAGATTGATGAAACAAAAGAAGAGGATAAAAATTATAAACATTCCGAATTCAGCTACGGAGAATTTTCAAGGATTGTTCAACTTCCTGAAGATATTGATATTGATAGAACCGAAGCAAAATTAGAACATGGAGTTTTAACGATTACTGCTCCAAAAATGCATAAAGAAAAAGAGCAAACAAAGAAATTAATTGTTAAATAATCGGGTGAAACTTAAAAAGATGGATTATTCTTTAATCCATCTTTTTTTTGATATCTGAAATTGGAATCGAATAGTAATTCTTAGTTTTTTATGATAAATTATATGTAAAGCAAATTAGGGTTATAAATATTGACACAAGTGATGAAAGAAAAAAATAATATTGAAGAACTGAATGAATTTCGAAAGAGAATGGCAGAAAGAGAATATGTAGTTTTGGGTTCGGACATGTTTAAATTCTTTCATAAATATAGTCAGGAAGCCATACAAATCACAATGGAGCTTAACAGCCAATATCATTCGCCCGAAGAAATAATTGAAATATTTTCAAGGTTAACGGGAAGAGAAATTGATAAAACTTTCAGGCTGTTTCCTCCGTTTTATACCGATTGCGGAAAAAATATAACAATCGGGAAAAATGTATTTATAAACAGTTGCTGCCGTTTTCAGGATCAAGGCGGTATATATATCGGAGATGATGTTCTAATCGGTCATAATACTACAATAGCAACGCTAAATCACGATATGAACCCCGAAAAGAGAGCAAATTTGACTCCAAATTCCGTTAGAATAGGTAATAAAGTATGGATAGGTGCTGACTGCACAATATTGCCGGGGGTAAAAATAGGCGACGGTGCCGTTATAGGTGCAGGTTCCGTTGTTACAAAAAGTGTTCCTGCCAATACGGTTGTTGTCGGAAATCCTGCCAAAGTGATAAAAGAAATAGAGGTTTAAATGTTTAAGAAATTTCTGTTATATTCAATTGTAAGTTTATTAATATCGGGAGGTTTTTTTATGACACAGGCAAAAGCTGAATCTGAAATTCTTAAATCAGATAAAAAATGGGATAAAGTTTTCGATAAAAGTGAGAAAGTTAATCATAAAAAAATAACATTTCATAACAGATACGGAATTACGTTGGCAGCAGATATGTATTATCCGAAGAAATATAAAGGTAAATTGCCTGCGATTGCTGTTGCAGGGCCTTTTGGCGCTGTAAAAGAGCAATCATCAGGATTATATGCACAAGAAATGGCTGAAAGAGGATTTTTAACCATTGCTTTTGACCCATCATTTACGGGTGAATCAGGCGGAACACCGAGATATATGGCTTCACCTGATATCAATACGGAAGATTTTATGGCGGCAGTCGATTTTCTTTCCGTTCAAGAAAATGTAAATCCCGAGAAAATCGGGATAATAGGAATCTGCGGATGGGGTGGTATGGCTGTAAATGCTGCTGCTCTTGATACAAGAATTAAAGCAACCGTTGCTTCAACTATGTATGATATGTCCAGAGTTAACACTTACGGCTATTTCGATAAAACAGACGAAAATGCCAGATATGAACTTAAGAAAAACTTAAATGCTCAAAGAATTGAAGATTATAAAAACGGAACTTATAAAAGAGGCGGAGGTGTTGTAGATCCGCTTCCTGATGATGCTCCTTATTTTGTTAAGGACTATTATGATTACTACAAAACCAAAAGAGGCTACCATAAACGCTCATTAAATTCAAATGACGGTTGGAATGTAACAGGATGTATGTCGTTTATTAATCAACCCATTTTAGCATTTTCTAATGAGATAAGAAGTGCCGTTTTGCTTATTCACGGTGAAAAAGCTCATAGCCGTTACTTTAGTGAAGATGCATTTAAAAAACTTAAGGGTGATAATAAAGAACTTTTAATTATTCCAAATGCTTCTCATACGGATTTGTATGACAAAAAGGATATTATACCTTTCGATAAAATTGAAAAATTCTTTAAAGAAAATCTGAAATAAAATCATCTTATTTCACGGTATATCTTATAAATTTCTTTTTGAGTTTTACTGCTTAAATTTGCTTTATCCGAAGTATATAAAAGTTCCAATTCGTTGTTTTGCGGGATTTTTATTTCTTCGGGTACTATGCTGTATTTTGCATTTTCAGGGTATTCAGCTTCGGGTGATATTTTTGATTTATCATAAGTAAAATAAGAATCATAAGATTTTGTAATTATGTTATAAAATTTTTTATCGGGAAGGTAAGCAGAGATTGCAGAAAAGAAGTATGTCCCTCCGACACAAATGAATGTGGTTTCGGAGTTTAAATTTTTTCTGATATAGTGTGCGATTTCTTTACTGCCTGAAAAATTATATTTTATATCTTCACTAATAACTATCGGAGAAACAATCAGGCTTATACCAAAAAGTATATTAATTGCGATAATACCTGCTTTATCGGGTTTCGCATTCCAAAGTCCGAATATTAGTACAAGTAAAATCAAAAAGACTTTTTGGTATAATATTCCGTTCAGATATATAAAAGAAAATGTTAAAAACATATATATAAGAGATATTGAGCAAACAAAAAAAACTTTCTTATTGATTTTGAAAAGTGAATATAAGTATATCAAAATTGCGGGATATATTGAAATTAAACTTATAATACCAATATTTTTTTGTGTGAAATTGCTGAAAGCACAAATTTTATACAGAAATATTTTGGAAACCAATAAAAATGTATCAGCAATATTTAAAGTATGGTAAATTTTTTCGGTAAATAAAAAATTTTCATTCATGGAATGTAAAAACGAAAAACCGATAAAAGTAAAATTAAAAAACAAAATACAAATAGGTATCGTATTTTTTGAATTAAAATTATTTTTCATTTCATAAACGTACAAGAGAAAGCAAATCAGGCAGAAGCCAAGCATATAAACATGTGTATGAGATAAAAAGAGTATGGAAAGCAGATAAAAATAAGGTTTTTCTGCCCGTTTGGGATAGAAATATGCACAGGCAAAAATAAATAAAGGAATAAGTGAATAACTTCTTGCAATTGAAGGCAGATAATAAAGCATGCCTGCACTAAATACGATAAGGATTTTCAGGATATTATTAATTGAAGATTTAAAAAGCAGTAATATTACAGCGGAAGAAACAAATAATAAACTAAGAACCTGTATAATTTGAACCGGAAAGTGCAATTTAGCGAACGGAAATAGAATCAGATACCATAATAAAGGATGACCTTCCGTTTTCGTGAGCGAATACAAGTCAAATATATTCAAATCTCTAGCGAGGCACCAAGCCTGAGCTTCATCTTTCCATATTTCGTGGTGGAATAAAGAAAGTATGGTAATTGCCAGATATAATATTAAGACAATTAAATTAAATTTTTTAGAATTACACATTAATTTATATGATATCACGAAGTAAATGAAAAAATATATAAATGAGATAAAAAGTAAACGTAACTAATAAAAAGGAAAATCAGGAAAGAAACGGCGGTAACGGGATTTGAACCCGTGTCAGCAGAATGAGAATCTGCGATCCTGACCCCTAGACGATACCGCTATATTTGTATTGTAAACCGAGAATTTTTCTTTTCAAGGTTTAAAATAAATATTTAATTAAATGTATATCGGATTGTAAATATTCTTAATAAAATTCTAAAGAATTTACAAAGTATTCCGATATATTTTTTGAAAGGAAGAAGAATTATGAGTATAGATTCGATTAAGGAAAGTTTCTTTAAGCAGTGGTTTCAGTCTTTATCAACGGAAGAAAAAGAACAAATCAGGAAGGGCGGAATAAGCGTTTTTGATTTAAATTCGAAGTTAAAGTCTTATTTAACAGAGACTTTGGGAGTGAAATCCGTTGATGATTTAAACATATCAGATATTCTAAATGTGAAATATCAGGATGGACAGGTTATAAATTCTGAGGATGAAGAATTTTATGCGTTGTTGGCGCAGGAATTTGAGGGTTATCAGCAGGCAAATGACCTTAGCTCCGAAGGAAATGCAGAGGAGCAAGCTGTAGAACCGAGCACGGATGATTCGTTATCGTCGGCAGAGGAAGGCATTTTGCCTGACCTTGGTGAAATTTTACCTGAAGATGGTGAAACAATTCCCGAAACAAAAGACGAAAACGATGTAGTTATCGGTGATTCGGATGAGATTAGTCCTGAAGTTAACGAAGGCGATGATGTAAATGCATTATTGGAAAAGCTTTACGGTGATGCAAATGTGTTAAAAGCATTTGGGGTAGAAAATGCAGGTGATATAACTTCGGATATGAAGGAAAAATTTGAAAATTACCTGAAAGAAAGCAATGGAAGTAATGATTTGACTGCTGCTGATGTATTAAGAACTTATGAAGAAATCTTAAGCGGCGAATTTACTTTGCCTGAAGACTTATTTTTGTCTGACAGTTCCCAAACGGATGACGGTTCGGGAATAGTGGAAATTCCGGAAAATCATACGGCACCTGATGACGGTTCGGGAATAGTGGAAATTCCGGAAAATCATACGGCACCTGATGATGGTTCGGGAAAAGTAGAAATCCCCGAAAATCATACGGTAACTGAAGAAGATTCAGAAAAGAAAACAAAAAAAGACAAAGATAAAGAAACGGAAGAAACGGATACACCGAGCAAAAAGACTACCAAAGATACGAACAATGAAGCCAAATCTTCTACACCTTCGCAATCTGTTTCAAGACCTGTATCATCAGGCGGCGGAGGCGGTTCTTTTGCAGCTCCGAGTTCGGGTGGCGTAACAGGCGGTGTTACTACTCCTTCTCCCGCTCAGGAAGCTCCTGAAGTACAAACAGAAGATGAAAGGCTTCAACAGGAATATGATGATGCAAAAGAGGAATTGTCAACAAAACAAGAAGCCGTTGATGATATAAAAAGCGAAAACGAACAAGAATTGCAATCATATCAGGAAGAAGTTGACGAAAAATACGAAGCATATCAAGAGCAGCTTAAAGAGTTCGATGAAGAATTAGCTGCCGAAATAGATGAAAAAAATAACGAAATTACAAGCAAAGAACAAGAAATTGATGAAAACGACAGTGCCATCACTGACCAAGAAAGCGTTGTATCCGAGTCGGAAGTTGCATACAGCAGTGCTCAAAACAGGACACAAGCATTAAAAAATCAATTAAGCGTTCTTTCGGGAAGTGAACAAACTGATAACGTAAAAGAGCAAATTTCTGAGTTAAATGCACGCATATCGGAAGCTGAAAGTGCAGAGCAAAGTGCTAAACAAAAACTTGAAGAAGACAAAAATAAACTGAAAGAGCTTAAAGATAAAAAGGTAAAACTTGAAGATGAGCTTGATACATTG
This sequence comes from Candidatus Gastranaerophilales bacterium, assembly GCA_947624665.1. GTDB lineage: Bacteria > Cyanobacteriota > Vampirovibrionia > Gastranaerophilales > Gastranaerophilaceae > Avigastranaerophilus. The sequence continues at coordinate 2,502 of CANQLK010000069.1, read as the reverse complement.
AATGAAGAAATGGCAGAGCTTGAAGAAAAAGCAGCTCAAGACCCTGACGTAAAAGAAAAAATGGAAGATTGGCAGGAAGCTAAAGAAGAACTTGCCGATGTCAAGACAGAGCAGAAAGCTGCGGTTGATGAGGCACAGGCAGAAGTAGTGTCTGCTCAGGAACGGGTTAATGAAGCAAAGGCTGCCATAGATGAATACAATAACAAAAAAGAGGCAGAAGAATTCTCCGTATCCTCCATAGATATTGATGTCGATGTAAATGCAAGGCTTACGGATTCGCAGAAAGCCGATCTTGAGAAGTTCACACAAAACTATATGGCAAATAAAGAGAAGTACGAAGAAGTTGCCGAAAAAACAGGTTTGGCTCCCGAAGCTATTGCCGCAATACACTGGAGAGAAAGCTCCGGAAACTTCAATACATACTTACATAACGGTCAACCTCTCGGACAAGTTACCACAATTGTTCCTAAAGGTATATATTTTGAAGATTGGACGGAAGCTGCAATCGATGCAATTAAAGGTCAGAATGATGATGCGTTTTGGATGTATGCATCTGACGGCTCTAATACCGATATAAGTTCGACAGGTAAATTATCCGATATATTGGTATTCACCGAAAGATATAACGGTTACGGTATGAGAAATAAAGGACTTCCTTCTTCTTATGTATGGTCGGGAACGACGACTTATCAAGGCGGAAGGTATGCAGGCGACGGCGATTTTCGTGCTAATGAAAATGATGATCAGCTCGGAACTGCTATTATGATTAAGACTTTGCTTGATATGAACGTATAGTTGTTATTTGTTATTTTTAAGAGTATTTTTGCAAACCTGCAAAAATACTCTTTTTTTATGCGTTTTAATATAAACAATAATGATAATCTACGGGAAATTGTTCGGGAAGGGCGAGTTTAAACGGCTTGTAATGAATCTTCCGCCGTCATATCACAAGCTACGTATTTAAACCCTTTAAGTTCTTTGGTCTTTTTTGTGTATTCGGGTTCAAAAAAGACTCTCAACGTTAAATCTTTATTGTTTTCGTTTTTTAATCTGTTACAACATTTATTCAAAAAATATCTTATATTATTGAAGTAACTTCTTGCCGCATATTTCGCTTCAAAGGATTTTGTATTGCCCAAATGTTCCATACTCTCACCTTTTGCTATTCCAACGGGTTTTGCTAGTTCTTTCGCTTTATCCGCATCTCTTCCCGTAATCATATATATAACAGGCTCTTGGTACTTACCTTCATCGTACATTGACATCACAAAAGGATATTCCTCGTAATCCTTGTCGTGCTGACTGTAAAAATCAACAAAATCTTCATTTTTGTTCTTTTTTGCGGTGCCGTTTAAATTCCTCACAATATAACCTTGGCATTTCCTTAAGTTCTCATGTTTGATAACTCTTGAATATTTGCCGTTTAAGGGATTCTTGGCATAAAATTTTACGGGAACGTAGCCTTTAAATGACAGAGATTTCACTTGCATAATTCTTTACCTTTTATTGTTAATTATAACTCCCGTAAATTGTTTTTTTGCTAAATCTCTTTTCTGTTTGTTTAAATATTTACAAAATTAATTGTAAAAAAATGTAAAAAAATAAAAAAATAGTCAAAAAAAATCATTTTTGATTATTAAGATTTTGGAGCATAATATAAATGTAAAAAGGAGTAGCAATGAGTTCTGATATTTCTGCAAAAGATAATTATGCCGCAAAATCCGCAATTACTGTTGGAGCAAGCTTCGCAGCAACTAAAGCAGTAATCGGAACTAATTCCATGAAATGTTTAAGAAAAATAAGTCAATTGTCACAAGATGAATTTGATAAATTAAACCTTGAATTTCCTAAAGACAGAATTATGAATAAAACAAAATCATTATTTTCCAAATTTAAAAAACTTTCAGAAAAAGAAGGCGTTGAATTCAATCTTGATTCCTTGGTTTCCGGTGCAAAAGCTTCTGAAAAAGCTACAAAAAGAATGCTTCCTAAGTATTGCGCAATCGCAGGTATTATAGGTGTTGCCGTTGGCGCTATTGCAGGCAATATAATAAAACATCATAAAACAAAATCTTAGTTATCGATTTTATAAGTTAAGGTTCTCAAAAACATAAAAAAAGACACAAAGTAATTTGTGTCTTTTTCAATATTAAAACAACTATTTATTTTTCATCGTTCCAAGAATACATTTTTCTTAATTCTTTACCGACTTTTTCAAGTTGATGTTCTGCTTTAACTTTTCTTGTAGCCAAGAAATGAGCTCTGCCTGCGGCTCTGTTTTCGGTAATCCATTTAGAAGCAAACGTTCCGTCTTGAATTTCCTGAAGAATTTTCTTCATTTCTTTTTTTGTTTCATCGGTTATGATACGTTTACCTGTTTCATAATCACCAAATTCAGCCGTATCGGATATAGAATATCTCATTCTGGAGAAACCGCCCTGATAAATCAGGTCAACAATAAGCTTCATTTCATGAATACATTCAAAGTATGCATTTTGAGGG
>CANQLK010000068.1 GCA_947624665.1 Candidatus Gastranaerophilales bacterium | reverse complement strand
TCTGTAGCTCAGCTGGATAGAGCGCTTCCGTCCTAAGGAAGGCGTCGCACGTTCGAATCGTGTCAGGGGTATTTTTTATGTCTTTTTATACTGTTTACACGATGAGAACGTAACAAAACGAAGTTTTGTATGACGTTCGAGCGAAATTTCCGTAGAACGAAGCCGAACGAAGTGAGCGAGTTCGAAGAAAAAGAGGGCAAGCTGAACGACAAGCGAAGCGCAGTGAAGCACTTGCCCGAAGAAAGGAAATTTCAAGACAGCGCCAGGGGTATTTTTTATGTCTTTTTATACTGTTTACAATTTCAGTAGTTCAAAGTCAAAACAGGGTCAATTTAATATATACAAAATAAGATACTTATTTACGAATTTTAAAATAATTTTTCGTTTTTTATAATTTCGCAAATACCGCTGTTTTTATTCGTAATCTTTTGATCCAATGTTGTATATGTTCTATAATAATTAAAAGAGCCTGTATATCTGTTAATAGAAAATTTTATTGTTTCTAAAGATAATCCGTTTCTGTATCTTGCCGTACCTTTTATATTTTCATCGGAAATAACGGCATTTTTAATACATTTTCCTTCATCATTATAAATTTTGCCGTCTTTAATAGTAAAAACATAAATATCACCGACGACATTATTATTTTTTGTTTTTTTAAAAGTATCACCTTTGCATTTTAATCTGATCATATTATCTTTATTATCAACTATGCAAAATGCATTGAGCGAAAAAATTATTAATAATAAAAGAACATATATATATTTCATAGCTCCAATTATACAAAAGTATTTTATAAAATGCAACAGAATGCCGATATCAGAAAAACAGTGATAAAAGCTCATTATTAATTTGCAAAAAACAACTTGAAGTAGTAATATTTAAAATATGTATAAAAGCTGTCATATAGTACAACACGGATTATGTTTTTTTGATATTATGCTGGCGTCTTGTTGTTTTTCGCCCGTAGACCAAATCGAAGGGCAAGTTCCGCCTGTTCTTTATCCTGATTATAAAGGGCAGGTAATGTCTAAAGAAGAATTATTTGAGCGTATGAAAAAATATACTTCCGTATTTAAAAACGGAGGCTGTCCAAAAGAGTGCGAAACTTGCTATCATATCGAGGAAAAAGACTGGAGTGAAGAGCAATATATAGATTATATTACCATTACTCATTTCAGTAAATGCAATGCGGATTGTATATATTGTTCGAACAATACAATGGTGGATTCAAGAACTAATGATACTTACGAAATAATGCCGGTTTTAAAATCGTTTAAGGAACAGGGTATTATAAAAAAAAGCTGTGAACTTCATATCGGTGGAGGCGAGTTTACAATATACAAAGAATGTGATGAGCTTCTTGAATTATTTGCAGTTTCGGATTTTGCAAGAGTTTTTGTTCCTACTAACGCAATTAAATATTCGGATATGCTGTTTAGAGCTATGAATGAAGCTACAACATATATTATTGTTTCATTAGATTGCGGAAGCAGGAAACTTTATAAAAAAATTAAACGGGTTGATGCTTTTAATCAGGTTATGAAAAGCCTTGAGAAATATGCTGCCACTCAAAAATCCAAAGATGCCATAAGATTAAAATATGTTATTATTCCAACAATAAATGATAATATAAACGAATTTAAAAAATTCTTAAAAATTGCAAAACATTTAGGTGTTAAAAATTTAGTTATTGATATTGATGCAAGGTATTCAAGAATGACTAATTTTAATATTGATGAGTATTTTATAGACCTTGCCGACAGAATGAATAAGTTAGCATTAAAGCAAAAATTTATAACAGAATTTTTTTCTTTTCTTCTTCAAAATAAAAATAATAAAGAAGCAAACGGGATGAATTGGTTAAAAAGAATTTATAAAAAAATATATTTTAGGTATTTTGATAAAGAAATATGCGATTTATACATGCATCATTGTTACGGAATGAACAGAACTTTATACGGAGAAGAATAAAATAATATGAACCATCTTATTATTATTCCTACTTATAATGAAGCAGAGAATATTAAATCAATGGCAGATACTTTATTTAGTTTATATCCCGAAAAAAGTATTCTTGTAGTAGACGATTCTTCGCCTGACGGAACAGGAAGAATAGTAAATAATTTAAAATCCGAATATAAAAACCTCTATTTATTAACACAGGAAAAGAAGTCAGGATTGGGTAAAGCATATATAAAAGGGTTAAATTGGGGGTTAAATAACGGTTTTGATTTATTTACAACTATTGATTGTGATTTTTCTCATCCTCCCGAAGCAATAAAAACTGCAATAGAATTAATAAATAAAGGTGCAGATTGTGCCTGCGGTTCAAGATATGTTCCAAGTGGTGACACAAAAGAAACAAATTGGTTAAAAAAATATTTATCCATTGGCGGGAATATCTATGCAAGGGTATTATTGGGCAGAGAACTTCTTGATTGGACAGAAGGCTTTAATACATATACAAAATATGCTTTAGAAAAAATACAATTATCAACTGTAGAATCAAACGGTTATGTTTTTCAGGCTGAAATGAAATATAAAGCTATAAAAGGCGGATGTAAAGTTTTGGAATTTCCTATAAACTTTCAAGAAAGGGTTGCAGGAAAGTCCAAAATGGATATTAAAATTATAACGGAAGCTTTTTTTATGTTGATAAAACTTAAGTTTAGTAATATTTAATATGATTTTCCTTGTTTTAAATCTTCTTGAACCATTTCTTTAATAAGTTCGTCGACAGTAATTTCAGGATTCCAGCCCAGAATTTCTTTTGCTTTTGTATTGTCGCCTTTAGACATTATATTCTCTGCTTTTCTATAGAATTCAGACGAAATTTCCAAGATAATTTTATTTGTTTTGGCATCGAATCCTTTTTCATTAAGTCCTACACCTTTAAACCGAATATCTATATCCAATTCATTAAATACTTTTATTATAAAATCTTTGATAGAGGTTGAAATACCTGTCGAAAATATATAATCATCAGGTTTTTTTTGTTGGAGAGAAAGATGCATTGCTTTTACATAATCTTTAGAATGTCCGAAGTCCTTTTGAACATAGATATTTCCCAAGGTAAGTTTGTCTTGAAGACCTAATTTGATTTTACAGGCACCTTTTGTTATTTTTCGGGTAACAAATATATCGGGACGTCTTGGTGATTCATGAGGAAATGCAATACCGTTAACTATATATATGCCCTCATTTCTTAAGCATTTAGCAAGCAGATATGCGTAACTTTTTGAACAGGCATAAGGTGTTATAGGATTTAATTTTGATTTTTCATTAAATATTTTTTCTTCCGAATTACCAAATATTTCCGAAGTAGAAGCTTGATAAATTTTAACTTGTTTTTCTATTTTTAAAGATTTTATTACATTTACAAGTCTTAAAAGTCCAAAAGCGTTAATATTTGCAGTGTATTCCGAAAATTTTGGAGATAAACCGACGTGAGATTGAGCAGCAAGATTGTATATTTCATCAGGCATTATATCCGAAACTGCTTGATATAGGCTCGATTCATCAGTCATATCTCCGTATACAAGATGAAAATTTTTTTTATTTATACACTGATTTAATCTGGATGTATTGTTGACAGATGACATTCTGGTAAGTCCGTATACTTCATATCCTTTATCAGATAACAATTCTGATAAATAACTTCCATCCTGACCTGTAACACCTGTTATAAATGCTTTTTTCATACAATCCTGCCTTTTTATCTAAATAATTCATGAATTTTTTGCGAAATATATAGTAATTTATCTTCATTAAGATTCAGACCTATAGGAATATAAAAACCTTTATCATAAATAGATTCACTAACAGGTCTTTTTAAATTATCGAGTATCCCCAAGTTTTTAAAAACAGGCTGTTTATGAAGAGGAAAGAAAAACGGACGGGTTTCTATATTATCATTTTTTAATTTCATCATGGCTTCTTTAGCAGTCAGTTTTATATCTTTATTTATAACAATTCCGAATACCCAATAATGATTATTTGCATAATTTGTTTTAACAGGCGATAAATGACAAGGAATATCTTTTAATAAATTTTGATAAATATTACCTATCCATTGTTTTTTAGCTATAACTTTATCTATATTTTCAAACTGAGCATAAGCAACAGCCGCTTGAAGATTAGACATTCGATAATTCCAACCCAAATCATTATGTACAAATTTATTCGAGGTAAAACACAGATTTTTATAATAATTAAATTTATTTAAAAGTTCTTCATCAGAGGAAAGAATTATTCCTCCTTCTCCGCAGGATATGTGTTTATTAGAGAAAAAAGAGAATGCACTTGCTATACCGAAGCTTCCGCATTTTTTGCCGTTATATGTTTGCCCGTGGGCTTGAGCTGCATCTTCTATGATTTTTAAGTTATATTTTTTTGCAATTTCTATAACAGGCTCCATATCTGAAGGAAGTCCGTATATATGCACAACCAAAATAGCTTTTGTTTTCTTAGTAACGGCTTCTTCTATCTTAGATACATCTATATTCCAAGTTTTATCTTCGCAGTCAACAAATACCGGTTTCAAATTATTATATATGCAGCTTTGAGCTCCCGAAATAATATTAAATGAAGGTACAATAATTTCGGAAAAATCCTCCCATTTATATAAATCTTTTAAAGCTCTAAATGTAACATCCAATGCAGCACTTCCGTTAGCAACGGTAGCGGCAAACTTTTGATTACAATATTTGGCGAAATCTTTTTCTAATTTTTTTACAAAAGGTCCGTTAGCGCCAAGCCAGCAGGAATCTATGCATTCATTAAGGTACTTTTTTTCATTACCGTTAAAAACAGGTTCAAATACAGGAATATAATCAGTCATGTATTATAACCTCATCATCAGACACACCCATATATCTGATTTTATCGCCAACCCCTGCATAAGGGCCTTGCTTTACCTCTATCATTTCGCAATCTTCAAGACATTTTAACCCATGCCCGCCCGAACTTAATAATACGATATCACCTTGTTCTAAAATTGTACTTTCGACATATTTTCTGTCATCAGTATACAAATCAAGCCTCATTTTCCCTTTTTTAATAATAAGAACTTCGGGAGTACCCGTTATAGTTCTTTTTATCGGATTATGAACATGAGCAGGTACAATATCACCTTTTTTATGCGGCATATATCCTATTTGAAGCGAAATATCATTATTTGTGAAGAATTCGGTACCTTCTTTTGAATAGTTATTTTTTATAACAAGAGCCAGCTGTTTATTTTCAAAACAAATTTTTTTTATCATAAATCCTTCTTTATGTGACAAATTATACGATTTATTATATCATAATCATATGGTTAGAGTATTATTTATAAATCCGAATTTTGATACTTACGTAATGGCTCCACCGTTAGGTTTGCTTTATTTATCCTCCTACATAAAAAAATATTGTAATGCGCAAACATTAATAATAGATGCACTAAGGGACAATTTAAAAGATGAAGAAGTTGTACAAAAGGCAAATGAATATAAACCCGATATTATAGGAATAAGCTGTTTGACTGCTGTATATAAACAGACAATCAGCATTACAAAAGCACTAAAACAAGCAGGTCATAAAGTATTCATCGGTGGAATTCATCCTACTTTTATGCCATATACCACTCTAAAAGACAGCGGTGCTGATTTTGTTATTGCAGGTGAAGGCGAACTTCCGCTAATGCAGATATGCCAAAATAATTTTAATCATAAAAATATTCAAGGGGTATATGATATAGAGTCATTGAAAGATGATGAAACACAAATAAACGGATTACCCGTTATTAAGGCTGAAACGGTTGCGGACTTGGATACAATTCCCATGCCTGATTGGCAGCAGCTTCCTCCTGTATCATATCCTCATTCTCCTCATGCAGTAATAGCAAGGGGCAATCCTATAGGTATATTGATGACTTCAAAAGGCTGTCCGAACAATGCAAAAGGTATATTGTAAGTTCTATTTCAAACCAAGACGTCTTTGGGGACTTTTAAATGATATTCCCGTTTCACAAACCAAATATATTTTAAAGGCTATGATTAATTATCACTTATTTAAACTTTGATAGATAATATTGTTGAACAACTATGTTTATGCAAAATTTTTTATATTCGGTGATATTTTTGATTTTATATTGTCTTTTGCGAATAAAAATTTACATATATAATGTATTTGTTATAATTAGAGATATATGATTAGTGGAGATATAGATGACAGTATCAATAGCAGTGACAGGCAAAAGCGGAAGCGGAAAAACAACTATAGTAAAAGCTTTATGGCAAATAATAAGAGAAAAACATCCTGATAAAAACATTCTTCTGTTCGATAACGATTTAACCGCAGAACTCGGTCACAGCTTTAAAAAAGATATAAGACAAACAATATACGGTATCAGAAGCGGGAAACATGAATATAAAACGGGAATTCCCGATAACATGACAAAACAGGAATATATTGAATGGGCGCTTGAAGATATTCTTGTACCGTTAGATGATAATACCGATATCATAGTTTCGTGGCTTGTCGGCTCAAAGGATTGCAGATGCCCAATAACAAAGCAGTTAAACGATGCTCTGGTCAAATTAATTGCAAGATACGATTTCGTAATATTTGACTGCGAATTTGATTTAAAATATCTTCATCAGCTTGTAGATATTTCGATAAATTCAACGCTTGTTGTAGCTCGACCTAATGAAGCATCAATCCATCTGGCAAAAAGAATTGAGGAATTCAGTGCAAAATATGCGGCAGGTGAACAGCTAGGTGTTATACTAAATAAAGTCAATAAACAGGAAATGGAACCGCTGTTGGAGCTTCTTAATAAATACGATTTAACAACAATAGGTTCAATCCCCAAAGACGATAATCTTAAAAATAACAGAATATCTAAAGAATCCGAGATCGTAAAAAAAGCATTGGAAGAACTGTATTTCCGTTTGAATATTCCGCAGAAAGAGGAGATATAATGACTGTAATATTGGATGGAAGAAAACTTGCGGATAAAATAATTGAAGATTTAAAGGCAGCCGCTTTAAAACTCATAAAAAAGCCTAAACTTGCTGTTATTTTTGTAGGAAATAATCCTGCAAGCCAAATATACGTTGAAAGCAAGAGTAAAAAAGCTCAATATATAGGTTTTGACTCGGTTATTATTAATTTGCCAGAAAATTCAACGGAAGATAACATTCTTGAACATATTTATATGTTGAATGAGGATAAAGACGTAAACGCAATACTTGTGCAGCTTCCGCTTCCGCCTCATATTAATAAACAAAAAATACTTGAAGCAATAGAACCTTTTAAAGATGTCGACGGATTTACTTCATATAATTTCGGCAGGCTCTCTCTCGGATACAAACCCTATGCAATTCCCTGCACACCAAAAGGAATTATCAAATTATTAGATTTTTATAACATTGATACGGACGGTAAAAATGCACTGGTAATCGGACGTTCAAATATAGTAGGGAAGCCTGTTTCCTCATTACTGCAGCAAAGGAATGCAACCGTTATAAATGCAAACAGCCATACAAAAAATTTGAAAGACTTGGCATTAATGTCTGATATTATTGTATCGGCGGCAGGTAAACCCAATCTGATTACAAAAGAATTTGTTAAACATAATGCTGTTATTATAGATGTAGGTATAAATAGAACTTCCGGCGGATTAAAAGGTGATATTGATTTTGAATCCGTATATCCTTCAGCTTCATATATAACACCGGTTCCCGGCGGAATAGGCCCTATGACTGTCGCTATGCTTATGGAAAATACTCTTGATTTGTATAACATACAAAAAGATTATATTTATTAATTTTACATAACTTAATAATATCTATTGTATATAAAAAGGATATTTATTCAGTGAATATAAATGTTTTGAATTATTCAAAAGAAGAATCAAAATTAAATTATATACAAAATATTACTATATCATGTTTAGAAAATAAAAATAACTGGCATATATATAGTAAAGTTATGTGAGATGTTCTCTACAAAGCGGGTTCAAAATATGATACTTGAATACAAAGTAAACGATATGAATGTGCAGGCAGCTTGGCTAAAAACTCTATACGATTTGGTAGACGAGTTAAATTGCAAATGCCAGACATTTATTGATGAAACATATAACCGAACCAATAAAAACTTTGACAGAATGAGAACTATAAAAATATACGGTTCCGACACTATGCTTGGTTGGTTCAAGCTCAGAATGGAGAGATATTCTCACTTTATATTTAACTTTAATGAACAACCTGATATAAAGAGCGAGTTTGTAGAATAGTTGTAAGCAATCTTTTAGTTACCGTTTCGGCGGTAATTTTTTTTGACTTTTTATTTTTCATTTATAATCTATCTTAAAAACTTTGTCTGTATGCAAAAAGAAATTCATCGTAAGTTTTATCTTTTGAATAGTCAGATTTTTCATATTCTTCTTTAGCTTGTTGAATATCGCCTTTTTTCTCTAATATCAATAATTTACGTCGAAAATATGCACGAGATGACTTATCACTGTTCTTTTCCAAATATTCCTGCGCTTTATCAAGGTCATTCAGACCAATATATGCATCTGACAGATGAAAGAACTTAATATTACCGTCTTTTTCTTGCATTGCACATTCAATAGCCTTGTTATATTCGTGTTTTTGAACATATATATATGCCTGCCATTGCCACTTTTGACTTTTATCTTTAAATTTAATTTTTTCCGTACATTTCAAAGCTTCATCATACTCT
>CANQLK010000067.1 GCA_947624665.1 Candidatus Gastranaerophilales bacterium | reverse complement strand
GCGAATTATTGAGCCGTCAGGCGAAATCAATGAGCCTGTATTTGAAGCGGAGCGAGTTTGCGAGTCTTTGCTGAAATTTAGATTTTCATTATTCGTAATTCGAAGCTGACGTAATTAAAATATTTTTTGTTTTCGAATAAAAAACCAATTTCATCCGTAAGGGCTTCGTACAGATAACTTTTAACGTCAACCAAAAGCTCGAAACTAAAGAGCTACGCTCCTCAAACATACGAAGCCTTGACGTTATTTCATTAAGTAAACTTACGAAGCTTCGTATATGTTCTTACAATTCCTCTTTTTTTATTTCAAAAATGTTTATAAATTAAATAATGAAGAATAAAAAATTGGTCAGACCATTAAATATAAAGATTATATAAAGGCATAATATTAATGTGATAAACTAAAAGTATAGGAATTATCGGAGGAGAAAAATTATGATACCTATTATGGATTCAAAAAGACAATATGCAAAAATAGGAAAAGAAATAGAAAAAGAAGTAATTGAGGTATTGGCTTCGGGTGCTTATATCTTGGGAAAACATAATAAAGCATTCCAAAGTGAGTTTGCGGAATTTGTCGGAACAAAATATTCCGTTGGTTTGAACTCCGGTACCGATGCATTGCACCTTGCATTAAGAGCATTGGATATAGGTAAGGGCGACGAAGTCATTACAACGGCATTTACATTTGTTGCAACGGCAAGTGCCATAGGTTTAGCAGGTGCAACTCCCGTTTTCGTTGATATTAACCCCGATACATTTAATATCGATGCCAATAAGATTGAAGCGGCAATAACCCCCAAAACTAAAGCTATAATCCCCGTTCATTTATACGGACAGCCTGCTGAAATGGACAAAATTATGGATATAGCCAAACGTCATAACTTAAAAGTTGTGGAAGATTGCTGTCAGGCAATAGGTGCTGAATACAAAGGTCAGAAAGTCGGCTCTTTCGGTGACTTCGGATGTTTCAGCTTCTATCCCACCAAAAATTTAGGCGGTATGGGTGATGGCGGTATGATTTCCTGCAACGACGAAAATCTTTATAACAGAGTTATTGCGCTTAGAAATCACGGCGGTGCTATCAGATATTATCACGATGAACTTGGTGTTAACTCAAGACTTGATGAAATTCAAGCTGCTATCTTAAGAGTTAAAATGCCTTATGTTAAAGAATGGAATGAAGCAAGAAGAAAAAATGCATACAGATATAATGAAATGTTCGCTAAATATCCTGAAATATTAACTCCGAAAGAAGTTGATAATTCTTATTGCGTTTATCATCAATATACAATTAGAATAGAAAACCGTGATGAAGTTCATAAATTATTACAGGAAAATGGTGTCGGTGCTATGATATACTATCCCGTTCCTTTGCATTTACAAAAACTTCATAAGGAATTGGGGTATAAAGAAGGCGATTTGCCTTGTACCGAAAAAGATACAAAACTTGTTATGTCGCTTCCTATGTTCCCCGAATTGACGGCGGAAGAACAGCAAACAGTTGTTGATACTGTTGTAAAATGTTTAAATATGACAAAACAAAGCGTTTAAATAAATAAAAATTTAAATAAAAAGCTCGGTAAATATTTATCGAGCTTTTTTAATATTATATTATCGGTCTTGTTAAATTTAACGGAATATCTTTTGGATATACCTCTTCCGTAACACCGCTGCAACCCGTGATAAAGAAGAAATCAAAATTATCGCCGGGATTGATTTTTAAGTCTTCAAAAGGTATAGAAACCTCAATAAAATCTTTTTTAACAAATTTAATATGATGATCCCATTTAAGCTCCCAAATTCCGTCTTTTTGAGCATGAGAAAATTGAAGCGGGTATTTTCTGTTATGCGTTATTGCAAATTTCGCTTCATAATTGTATCCGTCAAGGAAAATAGGTTGGATTGTATCTGTTTTATTCGTTGTTCTGACAGGTGAAGTATATTCCGCCGTATTATTATAAGTTTTTATATATATGTATATTGAAAAATATTCTTTAAAGCTTTCTTTACTGTCTAAAAGATAGTTATTAATATCAAATCTGATATACAAATTGTTATAATCATTACCGAAATAAATTCGGTCAAGAAGTTTATTTTCCTGCAAAATAGGCCCGTCAGGAATAACAATACAGCCTGCGTTTTTCCATTCATCGTTATCCTTAATAAGTCCGTTCATTAGCGGAGTAATTGGTTTAATCGGATTTTTCATCGGCTTACCCATAACCGAAATTAAAGGCATATCAAGATACGATGGAATCGGTTTTTCGATTATCTGGTAAACATTGCGTAAATGTTCTCTGAACATATAGTCAAATATATGGTCTTGCCCCGAATCGTTAGGCTCTCCGTACCACCAAAACCAGTCCGAACCTTCTGCTATATATATTTCGGATTTCGCAAGTTTAATCTGCTCTTTGGATAATCTGCCCGAATTTTCTGCCTCTTTTAAATCGTTTCTTGTCTGTACAAGATATTTCCAAGCTATATTTTTCGTGGGTTCGGCTATCCACAATTGGAACTCCTGATTTACCCAAGAACCTGACGTTACTTTTTTCAGAATTTTTTCGGATGATTTATTATTGTTAACATAATCGCTTACCAATACCGTTTTTATATCTTTATCCGAATTAATCAGTGAATATAATCTTTCTAAGAATACAGAACCATCTTTTTGGTAAGCATCCCAACTGTTTTCACCGTCCATTGCTATAGTAAGCAGATGACAGTTTGAAGGAGAATTTTTTAATTTATCATGAACCGTTTTAATTCTGTCAAATAAATCATTTGCACTTGCCGTATTATCGTGGCGAGAGTATTCAAACGTAATTAAATTTGGTATTACGGAATCTCTGAATATAATATTGATTTCTTTTTCACGTTTTGTTCTGTATAAATATAAAGAACAAACGTCATAAGGATCTTCATAACAACCTCTGAAATCTCTGACAAACTCTTTCTTAAGAGAATTGGCCAAAACACTTTCATCCGTTACAACCCATTTTGCTCCTAGATTAGCCAAAACATCAAGTGTCTTTTGGCTTATACAATGCTCGCTCGGCCAAAATCCTGACGGTCTTTTGCCAAAAACTTCCTCTATTCTGTCAAAAGCACTTCTTATTTGTTCTTTTGCATCTACTGCCAGAGCTATTTTGCAATCAGGCAAACTGTGCTTTAACGCCGCTGTTTTTATATCATTCGGATTTAGCAGTATCGGCAAAATGGGATGATTATATGGACTTGTTAAAATCTCTATTCTGCCCTTGTCTTGATATTTCTTGAATGTCGGAATTATTTCTTTTATTATATCTCTGTTTAGTTTGATTAAATTTTGTCTGTCCTCTAATGTGTAATCGGAACCTTTCTTTTCAAATTCGGATAAAATCGGATACTTTTCTTTCCATATCGGATCAAACCAGTAAAGATTAAATAACATCATTATGTCGGCATAATCCTGATTAGAAAAATCATTTATTCCTATTTGCGAATCGTTAAACCTTTTTGTGTATAATTCATTAAATCTCGGATTCTTAGAAATAAAATTCTCATAATTGATATCAAAAAAATAATTTAAAATATAAAGTTTATCATCATCCGTTAACTCTTCAACAGGCGTAACGGTTAACTTTGAATGAATATCATGACCTTCATTATATGCATAATCTTCGATTGTATCTATAAGAGAAGGGTCAAGAGAAAAATTTAATTTTATATTAGGGAATTTATCCAAAATAAGCAGCATATCTAAATAGTCTTTTATGGCATGCAGCCTTGCCCACGGCATTAATCTTATACCGTTTTGCTGTGTCTGATAATTTGGCTGATGAAAATGCCATATAAAAGCTACCGATAATTCTTTTTGCATACTGTTACTACCCGATTATCCATTATAATAGCATTTTATTTTAAAATATACAACAACTTCCGCACCTGCATTATATATGAGCATTATATTATATGAATTATATCTTATTCTCTAAACGGTGTTCGAGTAAATTTTTACGATAAGCCGAAGGTGTGAGTAAAAATTTGCGAGCGGTGTATTGAAAAGGTTACAAAACGAGCGAAATTGCGGACGGACGAAGTCCGGTAAGCGAGGTCGAAAGCGAGTACAAGGCGATAGCCGAAGAAGCGACTAGACCGAGCGCAAAGCAATTTCAAGAGAGCAAGCGTAATGTTGCGACACCAGATTAAATCTTAAATCGAATTGTATATTATTGTAATGTAATAAATCCTTTTTTCTTGACTTTGTTTCCTCTGTTCAGATATCATATTTATGAGTAAGGAAAAGGATTGGGGTAATATTTATGAGAAACTCTTCACTATACAGATCTAATTTATCAGATGAAAAAATCGCTTTTTTATCTGAAATTAAGAATAAAAAGGATTTAAGCTCGGATGATAATACCCCGAAAATTTATAAAAGACAAAATAAACAAACCAAACAAAAAGAACTTGATCTCTTATGGCAAAGCTTTAAGGTTAATACCAAAGAAGAAAAATCACCCGGAGTATACCTTTTAACAGGATTTATTGCAGGCGCTTTATGCATGTTTATTATGAATGCATTGTTTAGTATCAGCTCTGATATTAAGTCGGAGTCTGCTGTTGCAAATCTTGGTCAGCCAAAATTCGAAAAGAAAATATCAAGAAAAAGCAAACTTCCTCAAATCGGCTCCAATGTCGCTATTGTTCCTGCAGCTATGCAGTCTGAAGAAGAAACTGCCGCTCCAAAATCCGAACATTATACCGTTAAAAACGGCGACTCCATGAGCTCTATTGTTTACCGCTTTTACGGTAAATACGATTTATCAAAAGTAGAAAAAATTCAACAGGCTAATAATTTGACTAATCCTCATAAACTTTCGGTCGGTCAAAATCTTATTATTCCTCTTGATTAGTATTTTATATTTTTAATATGAAAAAGGAACTTTAAAAAGTTCCTTTTTTCATATTTATTTCTTCTTCTTTATTTTTTATTCTACGTACATTAGAACTTGACCGAATTCGACACTGTCACCGTTCTTTACACAAATTTCGGTAACTTTCCCCGATGCATCAGCCTCTATCTCATTCATCAGCTTCATCGCTTCAACAATGCAAATAACCTGACCTATTGAAATATTATCTCCAACTTTTACAAACGGTGCTTCATCAGGTGATGGCGCAGCATAAAATGTACCTACCATCGGTGATGTTATCGGCGTTCCTTTGTGCGTATCTTCCGATTTCTTCTCGCTTTGTTTATTGCTTGTGGGGGAAATAACTTGTGAAGTAACGCTCGTTGTCATTACAGGCATGGCTTGAATTGCTTGCTGAGCTTTCTCGCGCTTAAAACATACTGCCTTCTCTTCATCTTCCAATGTTATTTCAGATAAATCATTTTCATAAACAATATTTGCTAATTTTTCTAAATATTCAAGATCAAATTTCATTTTGAAAAATCCTTAAACTCTGTCCAAATATTCATTTGTTCTTGTATCAACTCTAATAACGGTTCCTACAGTAACAAAGAAAGGAACGTTAACAATAGCACCCGTTTCAAGTGTTGCAGGTTTAGTACCGCCTTGAGCAGTATTTCCCTTTTCTGCAGGAGGTGTATCGATTACTTCAAGTTCTACAAAGTTAGGAATGTCTATACCTATAATGTTATTACCGTGGAATAATATGGCTACATTCATATTTTCCTTTAAATATTTTACTCCGTCGCCGATTTTGTCGGAAGAAACACTTAATTGTTCATAAGTTTCCAAATCCATCATTACAAAATCATTACCTTCTTTATACAGGTATTGCATATCTCTTTTGTCTAAAGTAGCTTTCGCAACTTTTTCACCTGCTCTGAAAGTTTTTTCTATAACGTTTCCGGTTTCCGCATTTTTTAACTTCGTTCTTACAAATGCAGCACCTTTCCCCGGTTTAACGTGCATAAATTCAACTACGTTCCATAAACTTCCGTCTATTTCGAGCGTTAAGCCTGTTTTTAAATCATTTACTGATATCATTACTCTTTTTCCTTATTTAGATGCATATATTACTGTATTTTCAACTATACCATAAAAGTTGTATTTTGCCTAAATTTTTGATTACGTTTAGTTAAGAAAAATATTTTATGATATTTTTTTCGGTATGTTTTTTCTGTTACAGAATGTTTCTTATAATTCGAAAAAATCTTTAGGCTTAACATTCAATGCTTCAGCTAATTCAAATATGACAGAAACAGGAACATTTATCTCCGCCCGCTCGACCATTCCTATGTAATTTCTTGTTTTATTGATTAATTCAGCTAATTTCTCTTGAGAAAAACCTTTACTTTTTCTTATATCTCTTATATTTTTGCCTAACTTTTTTTGATATAAATTTCTCATAAATAAATAATGTTTTATTTTTTTATCATTATCTACCTAGTGAGATTTGTCATAAATTGCCAAAATAGTTATTATATATAATTATATAGTATTAAAAACATGAATTGACTTGAAATTCCAAGGAAAAAGGAGAAAAATATGGAAAAAAGTATGAAGATTAATAGTGTCGATTTAAAACATATCTTTAAAATAAGAAATGCTGTTATAAAATTAATTTGCACTGCGCCTGAATCTCTTAAATACTTTTGTATTACTTATAAAGATAATGATATAAATATGCTTCAGACATTTAAACAAAAAATTGCGGAAGATGAAGAGCTTGAAGAGTTTTTAAATCGCTGTGAGGCTGCTTATCTTTATAATTTTGTCGAATCCGAATTTAAATATGATGAAATTATTTACTATCTTTTTGAACCTGATGAAATTTATATAAATAATGCAAAAATAATTTCAGAGTATTTAGGATTATATTCTATGGAATTTGTTTATATTGTGCTTAACTATATTGATGATAATTTTCCGATTGTAATTTCTCGCCCTCTTTCTCAACAAGAAAAAGATTTTATAAATTTTCTCTTGTATGAGGGAAGTGAAAATGAATATATGAAAAGTCATAATATTTCAGAAGATGACTTAAATACGTTAATCCGAAATATTTGTGATATTTATAAATCCGAAAATATTAAAAATGTTTTGAATTCGGTTTTGATAGAAGAGTATTTAAAAAAAGATAATGAAGCATTTTTAAGTATTATTAAATAAATATGTTAAACTCTATTAAAAGAAAATTAACCCCTTTAAAAAAAGCAGATTATTAAAATCTGCTTTTTTTAATATTTATTTTGAAGTTTGTCTTTCAAGTTTTTGAAGTCGCTTTTCAAATGCTTGATTTTGCTCTTTAAGCAGTTTGTTCTGCTTTTCGAGTTCTGTAATACGTTTATCCAAACCTGTTACTTTTGCACTTAAATCTTGCAGTTGTTTGAACAAGTCTTTTATAGAGTTAACCATAGCATAGAAAATGTCTTCGGTTCTTATTCTTAAATATCCTTTATCGTCTTTGGATACTGCGTTAGGGAATATTTTTTGCAGCTGCTGCGCTATAACACCTACATGCGGAGTCTTTTCTTTATCTTCTTTATAAGTGTAGTTTTTAACTTCTAACGCATTAATTTCTTTTAAGCCTGCGATATTATCGCCGGAAACATTCTTTAACCTTATATCTGAAGGCGTAGCCGCAGCAAACAATGATTTAACGCTTTGACCGTTAATTGTTATATCGGTTGTAGATATTTTAACCTGATCAAAGTCAATGTTTGAACCTGATCCACCTTTAATGTTTACTTCATTATCGGCTTGAATAGAGGCTTTTGAAACATCTAAGGCATAGAATGCTCCGTTATCCAGTTGTAATCTTGGTTCTTTTCCTGCCGTTTGACCTTTCTGTTTTACCATAAATTTATTAGTAGTGGTGCCTTCCTGTAATATATTTAATTCACTTAAACCTGTGTTAATTGCGCCACCAGTACTGTTAACTCCCGGAGCATTCAAATTAATGGTTGTTCCGTCGGCTTTAATTTGCAATGAACCGGATTTAATTGTTGTTTCGGGAGCTTTTGTTTCGTTATAAATTGTAAGTTTCTCGTTTAAAACCAAAGGAAATTTATATGTATCATCCTGAGCATTAATTAAAACTTTTGTATTGTCTTTATTTGTATTATAGCAGCTTGCTTTATCTTTTTGGTAAGCGCAGTTATAAGGAAATTTCAATAAAAACATTCTGTTTAATGAAATATCTGAAAATGAATCATTATAGTTTGTATGCCATTTATCAATGGCATCTATATATGCGGTTTTATCGTTAGTACCTTTATCATCGGCACTAAAAGCAATAGTAACAGAAGTTTTGTCTGCTTTCGTTGCATCTCCGCTTACTGTATCTCTCAGGTTAAAATATGCAAAACCTAAACGAATACTTTCTGAGTTTGGAAGTGCTGCTCCGGGAGCTGCCGTTTCTCCTCCGTATCCGTTATATCCTTGTAAAGAATCAAATCTGAAAATATCATAAGAGCCGTTATAAGGTCTGAATGCTACTTTTCTGGCATTTACTATAAGTTCTTGATCAAAATCTTCCGTTCTTGTTGTAGTTCCGTTAGATATAGTAGAAGTTGTTTTTTTACTGTGACCGCTTATTAACGGGGCGGAATTACTTGTGGCAGAACCTATGTAAACCCCGTAATTATCAATTTGTGCATATTCAAAATTCTGGTTATAACTTGCGTTTGCTCCGATACATATATTATTATTACCTTTCAGTATGTTTCTGCAAGCATTAGCACCAACTGCCGTATTGTTTCCGCCTTCACTTAAATTGAACATTGAAGCCCAGCCGATTGCAGTATTTGAATCATTTTGGTATTCTCCGATATCCGTACCGTCGGTATATATAAGATTCCTTAGGGATTGTGAGCCTAACGA
>CANQLK010000066.1 GCA_947624665.1 Candidatus Gastranaerophilales bacterium | reverse complement strand
GTTTTTTATATGTTCGGACTTTTTGTCTTCTATTTTCATTTTTGTTATTAAGAAAATACTGGGGATTAAACATAGAAAATTAATGAAAAAACAAAAAGATATACCTGTTTTGGCGATTAAAATTCCGCCTAAAGATGGCCCTATCAGTCTTGCAAGGTTAAAACAAGAAGCATTAAGGAATATTGCATTATTTAAGTCCTCTTTGTTATCAACTAAAAGGACAAAGGTTGATTGTCTTAAAGGTGCATCAATTGCGGCGGTAGCATTTAAAAACATTCCGAGTATTATTATATTCCATATTTTTATTAAATTGCCTGCCGTTAAAACCGTCATAATTAAAGCTTGAACGGTATATAGAATTTGAACGATTAACAGAAGTTTTTTTCTGTTATATTTATCTGCCAAAATTCCGGAAAACGGTGTTAATATTAATAAAGGAATTGTATTTATACCAAGAACGCTGCCCATCGCCAACGGAGATTTGGTTATTTCATACACAAGCCAGCTTACGGCAATATTTTGAACCCAAATTCCTATTTGAGAGATTGCGAGTCCCGGGAAAAACAATCTGAAATTTTTATACTTAAATGCTCTGAATGTTGTAAAAATTCCGTTCATATCTAAATAATATCACGAAATGATTATAATTTTTTAAAATATAATCTGCCCAAATGCATTTTAATATAAAAGAATGATACGGAAAAGCAAATAATATAGTAGTATTTTACTAAAAGGAGATAAATATGTCGGAAGTACTAAATATTTACAATATTTTTATGTATACGGCGATATTTTCAACGGTGTTATATATAATAAAAATGGTTTTATTTCTATTAACCGGCGGAGATGTTGAAGTGGAGTCTGATTTCGATACGATAGCGGAAGCGGATACTTCGTTTAATTTTGTATCATTGCAGTCGATATTGGCATTTCTTATGGGGTTTGGATGGAGCGGACTTGCTTGTGTTGTTCAGCTTAAAACTTCATATAGCCTTGCACTAATCGTAGGTATTATAGTCGGACTTGTTTTTATGTTTTTATCGGCATATTTAATGTTCAGTATAAAGAAATTAAATAAAAAAATAACATTGGATTATGCAACACTAACAGGTAAAGAGGGGAAAGCATATACAAATATTCCCGCCAAAAAAGAAGGTCAGATAGAAATAAATTTTAATAACAGGCTTTCGATATTGGAAGCGGTGAATGATGGTAATGAAGATATATCTGCATTTAGTGTGGTAAAAGTAATCAAAGTTGAAAACGAAAAAATATATGTAACTAAAATATAAAAAAGGAGAGAAAAATGTATTTAGACCCTATGTTTATGGCATCAATAGGAGTTCCCGCATTAATAATATTAGCAATACTGATATTTATTGCGAATCAATACAAAAGATGTCCGTCAAACAAAATTATAGTTGTATATGGTAAAACAGAAGGAAATTCGACCGCAAAATGTGTACACGGCGGCGGTACGTTTGTAATACCGTTAATACAGGATTATGCAGTATTGTCATTAGAGCCGATGACAACTGATATAGATTTAAGAGGCGCATTATCAAAAGGGAATATAAGGGTTGCGGTGCCTGCAACATTTACTTTCGGTATTTCAACAAGAGATAATATAATGATAAATGCCGCAGAACGTTTGTTAGGGTTGAGTAAACAAGATATAATAACACAGGCAAGCGATATTATACTCGGTCAATTACGTCTTTCGATTGCTACCCTTACAATTGAAGAAATTAATCAGGACAGAGAAAAATTTCTGGAACAGATTAACGGCAATGTGAATACGGAGTTGAATAAAATCGGTCTTGAAATCATAAACGTAAACATAAAAGATATCACGGATGAATCGGGTTATATTGATGCAATCGGTAAAAAAGCAGCCGCAGAAGCTATAAATAAAGCAAAAGTAGAAGTTGCACAACAGGAAAAACTTGGTGCCGTTGGTGAAGCTGAAGCAAATAAGATAAAAGAAGTACAAGTAGCAGAACAGTTAGCTCAAACGGAAATAGGTAAAACAAACGCACAAAAAGATCAGCGTATAAAAACCGCAATGCTTGAAGCCGAAGCGGTAGAAGGTGAAAACAAAGCAAAAGCTGAAATAGCAGATTTTAACGCAACCTTGGCAGTTAAACAGGCAGATGCGTTAAAACTGGGTGAAGTTGCAAAAGCAAATGCACAGCGTGATGTTTTGATGGCACAAAAAGAACAGGAAGAAGCTAAGTTAAAGAAAGAAGAATTGGCAAGACAAGAAGTAGAAAAATTAAAAATTCAGGTTGAAGCTGATGCGGAAGCCGAAAGAAGAAGAAGAATAGCACTTGGTGAAGCTGATGCGATAAAAGCAAGATATTTCGCAGAAGCTGAAGGTGTTAAAGCCGTTTTGGAAGCTAAAGCTAAAGGTTATGAAGAACTTGTTAAAATAAGTAATAATAAACCCGAAATCGCTACAAGCTTCTTAATGATTGAAAAAATAGAAAGCATTGTATCTCAGCAGGTAGAAGCAATAAAGAATATTAAATTCGATAAAATCACGGTATGGGATGGTTCTGCAGGATCTGACAAAGGTTCAACCACCGCTAACTTTATGCGTGATTTAATTAAGTCATTGCCCGCAATGCACGATTTAGCAAGCCAAGCAGGAATTGAACTTCCTCAAATATTAGGTAAGGTAGGTACAGAAGATAAAATTGAAAAAACGGAAAAAACGGAAGTTAAATCTGTTAAAGAAAAAGAATAATATATTTCGGTTAATATTAAATGCAGCCGTATTCATTAATGAATACGGCTGCATTCTATTTATACATACATAGTAATATCTAATTCTTTCAATATGGATCTCACATCGCCGCAAGAGTCTTTTTTATTTGTCACAATAGAGTGAGTTACGGATAATCTGTAATAGCTTAATAAAACAGATAATATATTCTTTTTTAGTCTTAAAACCATATTATTTGGGTGATTTCTTATTTGCTGCCTGAGTTTATAGTTATCATAATAGAGTTTTTCAAGTTTAATAGTATCTTTGACAGCTATAATACTTTTGTTTAATTTATATTTTTGGATAAATTTTGCGCCTTTTTTTTGGTTCTTCAATACGTTTATTTTATTAAGGTAGCCTTTTTTTCTTGCGCTTAGTTCTTCTTCGCTGTAAAAATATTGCAGAAATTCTTTAAAATCATTGCAATGGTTTTTGGGGAATAATTTTGCTATAAAGGATTTATTGGGAATAACTGCTCTGATTTCCGACAATGCCGCATTTCCGTCAACGGCATTAATGTTATCGGAAATGGATTTTTTTACTTCTTCTTTATCGTAGTCTGTTTTAACAGGGATGTCTTTATTTATATCTTTTTGTGTAAACAGTTTATAACGATTGGCTATGGCGATGGAATACAGGGTAAGTTCTTTCGTTTTCTCTTTTTTATTTGAAAATATTTTGAAAATGGAGTAATTTTGCTGTTTAAAGTTTTTATTATTTTTTATAATTGAAGTTAAATCTGTTAAAACAGGTTCTAATTCCTGTTCTAATTCTAAAATACGTTCTTTGTTTATGTTTTTATTTTTATTCTTTTTTGATTCAAATTTTAATTCACAGTATTCTTGTAGTTTATCTGCAGGGAAATTATCATTAAAAAGGTATTTTTTTGCAAAATTGGCATATTGTTTAGACATTTTTTTGCTCATAACGGGAGTAGTTATAGTTTTATATGTGTCATTAATATACGAGGTTGCTATTTTTGGGTTTTCACCGTTTATAATATTTTCGAGCAAAATTTCTTGAACTATTTCGTTTCTGTCTTTTTGAGAAATACTGTTTCTTAATATAGCATTCTTGGCGTGATATAGTTCGTGACCTAATGTTGATGTTATTTCTGATTTATTATAAGAAATACAATTGTTTGCAAAATATTTTATTACGTGATTATCAGAGTTATAACAAGCTATATCTTGTTGATTATAAGTTTCTTCGGGTTTTTTCAGACGAATTGTATGTGAACCGTCAGGGTTTAATGTATAAACTTCATTACCGTAGAATATTTCAAGGGTAGGCATTAGTTTGTCTTCTATGGCGGAACTTTCTTTTACTGATGTAAAGCAGTCCTTGATTTTATTATATAAATCGTTATTAGATTGATTTATATTTTTATTTGATTTTGAAAAGGTAATTATATTTCTGATTACATTAGTTGAAATATCAGGAACTCCGTACAGTTTTGAGGGGTCGGTTTGAGCAGTAGT
Source organism: Candidatus Gastranaerophilales bacterium (assembly GCA_947624665.1). Classification (GTDB taxonomy): domain Bacteria; phylum Cyanobacteriota; class Vampirovibrionia; order Gastranaerophilales; family Gastranaerophilaceae; genus Avigastranaerophilus. The sequence goes on along the minus strand of CANQLK010000066.1, from coordinate 4,659 downwards.
TGAAGCTGTTGTCGATGCTGTTGTAGAGGCTGTTGTTGAAGCCGTCGTTGAAGCTGTCGTAGAAGCAGTAGTTGAAGCTGTTGTCGAAGCAGTAGTCGAACAGGTTGTCGAGCAGGTCGTTGAATGCAAAACCTTCCCGCAAGGCAATTCGTTTTTTTCAATCTTCATTTATTACTCCTTACCATTTCTAGACTAAAAACATGTAATTTAAAAAATTTGCAAAAAACAAGTATATTATTAATTTTTATTAATTAAGTAAAAGTAAAATTTTGAAAAATGAAAAAAGTATTTAGATGAACAGTCTGGTTGCAAATAAAATCATATTTGAATTTGCACTGTTTGAATTATCTCTAAGCGTATAGTTCAATAGGATTTTAATATTTTTAAACGGTTTATACGTAATTCCTAAAGTGTATTCTGTATTATTATCACGCGAATTTTGAGTATCGGGAACAAAATAATCATATCTTCCCGTCAATTGAAGCTTTGGTAAAATGTCATAAGCAGAAGCTGCATAAAATCCGCCGGCATTGTTTTTGGAATTTACAATTCCGTTATAGCCGTCAGCTTTTGCATATTCCGTTTTAAAATGAAATTTTTTAAGGTCATAAGCTGTATATACGGAATATAAATGATAACTGTTATAATAATTGCCAAGACTGTATGTCGTGCCAAATTTTAGTGAACCTGTTTTATCCTTGATATCGGCAAAGGGTTTAAACATTATATTCCCCGTGAAATCCAAACCTTGACCGAAATCTTTCATATATCTTGTACTGTCATAAAGACCTATATCATAATTAAAATATTTATATTCCGCTATATTTCTGAATCCGGCGGCTCTTACGTTACCAAAGGTTCTGCCTAACTGTGATTTGTTTACAAAATCCTGTTTAAATGTTCCAAAACTTCCGTTATAAGTTGAAGGTAATCTTGAGTATTGACCTATTACTATTTTTTGATTTTCGGTTAAATTGTGAGTCACATATAATGAGGATATTTTTTTCGTAAAATTATTTGAATATGAAGGAAGGTCTCTTACCAAGTTATATTTAAATCCGAATTCCGACTTGTTTTCGTTAAATTTCAATTCAAAAGAAGGTGTTACGTCGTGAAAATCGTGCATTAAGCTTGAATGACCGTTATCTATATGCGTGTATGTCAGATTTCCACCGTAGTGCATTCCTATTTTAACCGAATTTATATATGAATTTTCAAATTTTAATCCGTTTTTGGAAAATATTCTTATAAAAGGTGATATCTCATCACTGTTATCTATCTGCCCGTAATAAATATCAGAAACGGTTTTTAATTTTAAATTCTCTTTTTCCAGTTCAATTTCTTCAATACAATCTGATTTTGCGGCAAAGACAGATAAGAAAATAAAACTAATTAATATCTTTTTCAACAAACAATACTCTAAACTTAAATATAGACCAAAATCATATCATAAAATTTTGTTTATGAAAATAATATTAGTAATGAACAAAATTGAAATAAAATAGTTTTAAAATATGTTATAGTTAGTTATGGAATATTATTGTATAATTAAAGAAGTTTCAAGGAATAAAAAATGAAAACAAAAAGAACGTCAATAAAGGCAATAATAATAGTTACCATAATATTTGTGATGGTTTCCGGTGTATTAATATGTGTAAAAAAGCCTCAAATGCACAAGCCTTTTAACTTTAATGTTACGGAATATTTTTTAAATATTAATAAAGACGGGTCTGCGACGTTCACAAAACAGGTTACGACAATGGAAGTCAAGGAGAAATAGTTTGAGAAGATTTAAAAGTTTTTTTTCGATATGTTTGGCATTTATATATTCAATAATTTCGATTAGTCCGTGTTTTGCAATCAGTAAATTGTATTATCTGAATAATACCGGCAAAGAAAGAGCAAGTAATCATATAGAATACGTTCTGGAAGATAATGAATACACCATCGAGAAAAAAGATCCTTATCTTTCAACTTCAAAAAAAGATTCGGAAGAATATAACATTATAGTTTTGCAGCCGAACGGAAATAATCTTTATTATTATTTTGAATCCAATACGAACAGTAAAAAAGTAAATAAAGCTATATTAAAAACGTTTAAAAGAAACGGCATAGAATACAATGAGCTTGAAGAGGAAGATGCTTTAGCCAATTTCTCTCAAATAGCTCAAAGAGTGATAACAGGGGAAAAGAAGAGTTACTCTTTTGAAGAACCTAAAATTGAAAATGAAATAATAAAAGAAACTGTAGTCGTTGAGGAAAAACCATCAACAACAATGAAAGGGTTTATAGGTAAAGTCGGAAAAGGCGATAATCTTGATGCGTATTTGCAAAATCCGATAAATACGGCAACAGCAAATGTAAATGATAGTATAACGGCAGTATTAAATTCCGATTGGAGAACGCAGAATAATCTTTTAATAGCGCCGAAAGGAAGTTTAATAACAGGTAATTTAATTGAGGCTGAGCATGCCCGCCGAGGGTTAAGAAACGGTAAAGTTTCAATATCTTTTGATACACTGATGACACCTGACGGCAAGACATATTATATAACAACAAAGCCGATAGACTTTAATGTTACAAATGAAGGTAAAGCGCAGCAGATAATAGCAGATTTTGCTACCAGTGCTATAATAGGTGCAGGGGTAGGACTTCTAATCGGTTTATTTACGGATGATCCTTCCAATATACTAAAAGGTGCAGCTATAGGTGCAGGGACAGGAGGTCTGACCTCTGTCGCTTCAGATGTAGCAGATATGGGTATTGATGCGGAAATTCCCGCTTATACTTCCGTTCAAATCACATTGAAAAAAGATATTAATGTAGTTTTAAGTTACTAAAAAAGGTAAAGATATGCAAAAAAGATTAAATAAAAAACTAATAATTTCAGGTCTATTGATACTGGCGGTATGCGTTTTGGGCAAATTATTATTCAGCCTGATAAAAAATATTAATATAGATGAATTTCATCCTGCGGCGGTTATATTTGCCGTTGATGCTTCCGCTTCAAATCAAAATAAACTCGAAGAAGAAATTCAGTATTTAAAGTCAATATGCAATATGTTAGACCCTGAAGATACCATAAAAATTATGAGAGTTTCGGAAAGTGCATATTTAATCTATGAAGGCGCACCTACCGATCATTCGGCAATAAATAAAACCTTGGAAGAGTTTACTAAATTAAATACAAAAGAATACGGAACAGCTTATGGGGAAGCTATAAAAAAATCGCTTGACCACGCTCTTACCATGAAAAAAGAAGGTTATGTTCCTTCTATTATCGTTATAGGTGATTTAGAGAATGAAGGAGCAACGGAAAAACAAATAAATTGGGATACACTTCCTGAAACAATCAGCAACGTAAAACAGTATATCCCTGAACTTTCTATGATGTTTGCTTATGCTCATCCCGAAAAATTGGATTTGGTAAAAACAAAATTAACTCCGATTTTAGGAGAAAAGAAACTTATAATTGTTAATGAACAAACAGCCGATAAATCACCGAGAAAACTCTTGGAAGCAATCGGAAGATAGGAGATTTTAATGACATTTACAATAATAACAAAACATGGACAAAAAACATTTGCAGATAAAGAATTAGTTACTATTTCATCCAAAAAAGGAGTTGATTACAGTGTTAACTTCGGTTTTGATTTTATGTTAACGGTTCAATATAATAAATCATCAAATACCTGTACGGTATTAAACCAATTTAACTGTCAAAATATTTTATTTAAAGGGGAACCTTTAGGAGCTACTTTAGAAGTGGAAAAATCATGCAGGCTGCTTGTAAAAGATTCCGATGACTATATTTTGATTAGAGTAGAGGGTGAATTAAATAATACAAAAATAGCGCAGGAAAATTTAACGGAAGATGATTTAAAAGATTTTTACGGAGATAATGTTAATGCTTCTGCCAGATTGAAAATAGAAAAAAGAAAAGCCGAAATAGAAGAAGCTCGTGTATCAATCATAAAACAGGTCGGATATAAAATAAATGATTTGACAAAAAGGCTTTCACTGAATTCAAAGGCGGGAATTGCGCTCCATATCGGATTATATTGTGCATCTTTAATACTTGCCTTTGGTATTGCAAACTATTTAACGGGCTTGCCGTTAAAAGATTCCGGACTTATTATTCAAATGCCGATTAACATAAGAATATTGCTTATGTTCTCAATTATAGTTTACGGAGTCGGTTTGGTCTTAAAGCAGGGCGTTTATTTGTATGTCAGAAATAAAATTTCTGAAACAAATGCCATAAGCTCGACTGCGGAAAAAATTATGATTATTCTTTCCGTAATATTCTACGGTGCTTTTTATATAATTAATTTATTATATTATTTTTCACCCGGAACAATGCCGTTTTTTGCGGTATTTATGTCGTTATTCTTTACTATGGTTGCCGTAACACTTGCTATGGTCTGCGGTTATTATAAAAGCAGCAGTGTTGAATTGTCACTCGAGCTTAATAAATACCAATACAGAGAAGATTTTGAAATAGTCATAAAAGAATACAGGCAGTGGATAGAAAGATTTATAAATAATTTAAGCGATATAAAAATAACAAACATAAAAGACAGATTATTTACGCTTCAATTAAAATCAATAGGGGAAATGATATTGGGGATAATAACGGCACCATTTTTGGCATACGGT
>CANQLK010000065.1 GCA_947624665.1 Candidatus Gastranaerophilales bacterium | reverse complement strand
CGGACTCGAACCGGCACACAGGGTGAGCTGCGTCAGATTTTGAGTCTGATGCGTCTACCAATTTCGCCACATCGGCTCTTTCTTTGTTTTATTCTAAAATAAATATAATTTTTTTTCAATAATTTTTATAATGTCATCAGGTTTTTCGGCATAAACTTTACCTCCGTTTTGCTCTAAAAATTCTCTGCTCTTAAACCCCCATAATACACTTATACAATATATTCCCGCATTTTTTGCAGTTTGAATATCAACCTCCGAATCACCTATATATATTACATTTACTTTATCGGGAAATACTGTTTTATCATCATGAGATTCGGACATATTTATATCATCCAATATTTTAAATACTCCGTCCGAATATGGTTTTTTTCTTATTCCGTTACCCTCGCCAAAGCTTATTTCTATTAAATCTCCAAAATATTTCTTACATAAACCTTTAACCGCTTTATCATATTTATTTGATAATACAGCCAACACATAACCTTTTTTCTTTAATTTTTCAAGCATTTCAACTATACCTTCATAAGCTTTTGTATTATTGTACATGTGTTCTGTATAATATTCTTTAAATACGTTTAAAATTTCACTCATCTTATTATCATCAATTTTTTCAGGCAGCGACAACTCTAATGCCCTTTTAACTCCGTTGCCGACAAAAGACTTTATTTCTTCCAATGTTCTTTTTGGATAGCCAAACCTGCCTATTGCATAATTAAAACTTAAATACAAATCATAAAGAGTATTTAATAATGTTCCGTCCAAATCAAATATAATTACTTGTTTCATAATTTTAAATTCTGTTAGTAATCTTTATCAGGTGAGAAAGGTTGTATGCCGTTTTATTTTCACTTAAATTTTGTACAGATGAGCTTCTATCCTTGCAATTATGAAGAACTTCGCATTATAACTTGTAACAATTTACTCCAAACTTACCCGAACAAACCTAATTCTAATCATATTATGTAAAATCTGGAGCGTAGGGGATTCGAACCCCTGACCCCGACACTGCCAGTGTCGTGCGCTACCAACTGCGCTAACGCCCCTTCCTTACTTATTATACCAATGAAATTTTTATTGGCAATTAAATTACTTAATAAAGATACAAAAGGGTGAAACAGATATATAAAATTTCAGATGTAAAAAATATAAAAAACAGATGAATTCTTAAAAACTCCAAAACTGTTTTGGGAAGAAAAAGCTCCTCTTAAATGGGGGTTTCTTTGAATATAAGATTTAAAAATGAACTTAATTTAGATTTTTATAAATAAAAAACGCATATATAACAATTGTTTTACATGCGTTCTCATCTCTCTGATTTGTATTTATCTTTATTTTAGGGTTATTTAGGTCTTTGATTTTTTCCTTATATTTTAAATTCCTGTTGTTTTGCTAAAAATGTAAGGGAAAAAAATTTTGCTATTTAATTAAGAAATATTATAGCAATATAATTTAGTTCATTTATTTTGTTTCTTGATATGAACTGTCCGTATTTATATCCCATAATAATTTTTTATCCGAATTATATGCAATAATTTTAGCGGCAGTTATTCCGCTCAATATCGAATGATCCATGTTGTTATATTTATGCTGTCCGTTTCTTCCTATACAGTATAAATTTGGTATTATATCTATATATTCTTTTATTTTATCAAACTTTGAATATGTCCCAAAATAAGCGGGATATGCTTTTTTAAATCTGTAGCACTCTGAGTCCTTGATATATTCATCTTTTATTATATTCAGATTTTTTAATTCCCGTTTCGCAAATTCAATAATTTCTTCATCATTTTTATTCCAAAATTCATCATTTTCATTGCAAAAATATTCGGAATTTATAACAATATCTTCTTTAAAATTCTTAATTATATATGGGGAAAAGTTATTCATTATGTCTATCCTGCCTGCTTTAACCCCGTTATCCTGCATATATACCCAGCTATCGGGAGCAATATTATTTATTGTGGGATAATTTGTATTATTTTTTAAATCTATTTTGTTTAATACAAAATTAACAAGTATAAAATCTCTGTATTGAAGATTCTCTGCTATCTCCTCTATATCTTTCGGGATGTCATTAAGACAGGTAAATAAATCCTTGATTGGCATTGAAGAAATAAATAAATCCCCCTCAACGGTTTGTTTTTGATTTGTGTTAATGTCTGTAATCTCAATCGATTTTACTATATTATTACTATCTTTATTTATTCCCGTAACTTTATTATTTAATATTATTTTTCCGCCTGCTTCTTTTATTTTTTCAGCTATTAGGTTCCAAAACTGGGAACTGCCGTATTTCGGGTAAAAGTATTCGTCTATTAGTGAAACCTCTTTATTAATTTTGATATTTAATGCCGATAATATTGCATCAAAAATAACTTTTATTAATGATACTTTTTTAATTCTCTGTTCACCCCATTCTTTTGAAATTAAAGAAGGATGTAATCCCCAAACTTTTTCGGTATAATTTTCAAAAAATAACTGATATAAAACAGTGCCGAATCGGTTTATCATAAATGTTTCAAGATTAGTTTCTTCCTTTTTATATATGCTTGATTTTATGTAGCTTAATCCGGTTAAAATGGTTTTTTTTAAGCCGATAGCACAAAATGTTGTTAAATTTAATTTTATTGGATAGTCTATTAAATGATTATTATAATATATTCTGGAAAACCGCCTTCTTTTAAGAAATACGTTATCTTGTTCCTCCGGATTTATTTTTCCGCATTTTACGGGATTAAATCTTCCGAGAATTTTATCATCACAAGCGGGCAGTTCTTGAAATTGTAAAAATTCTTTCCAGAAATCTATTACTTCATTATTTTTAGTAAAAAAACGGTGCGGGCCTATGTCTGTACCGTTACCGTTTTTATATATTGTTTTTGAAAGACCGCCTAAGTTGTCATTTTCTTCAATTATGACGGGCATAATATCTGTTGTATACTTTAAAATCGAATAAGCAGCACTTAATCCTGCCGGGCCGCCTCCTATAATTATTGCAGTTTTATTTCTTTGCATGGTTTAGATTTTCTATTTTGTATTGCATTTGCATTCAGGCTTGCAGCTGCATTTTTCTCCGCAGGAACATTTCTCATCTTTATTGCAAGTACATTTAGGTTGACAGTTGCATTTTTCTCCGCAAGAACATTTCTCATCTTTTTTGCAAGTACATTTAGGTTGACAGTTGCACTTTTCCCCGCAGGAACATTTCTCATCTTTTTTGCAAGTACATTTAGGTTGACAGTTACACTTTTCTCCGCAAGAACATTTCTCATCTTTATTGCAAGTACATTTAGGTTGACAGTTACATTTTTCTCCGCAAGTACATTTTTCTCCGCAAGAACATTTCTCATCTTTATTGCAAGTACATTTAGGTTGACAGTTACACTTTTCTCCGCAAGTACAATCACTGCCCTTTCTTACTTTAATAACAAGCATATCATTTTTATCACCGTATAAAGAAAATTTAACTTTCCCTAAATGAGATAAAGTAATAAGTCCTTTTATATCAGTCGTTTGAACTTTTGACGGTTTATAAGAATATTTATGAAAATATTTTTCGGTATCATTTAATAAAAGAACCTTTTTGTCTTTAAATAATTGTTTTTTTACGGTAATTTCATTGTTATTAAATTGTGAGATTTTAACGATTTGAGCTTTAGGGAATAATTTTTTCAATTCATCTTCCGTCAAAAGAGTTTGAATAAACTTTTTTGATTTTTTGTCATAAGAAATTTTATAATATTTCAGTCCTGCATTATCAACACCAATCAACTGACCGTCTTTAATAAATTCGAAATTGGAATTTAAATTAATAGCGAGCTTTCCGTTGGAATAATAATACTCAGAATAATTTCCCGAGCCTTCTGAGGTTTTTTTTGTTAGAACAATTCTGTCATCAGCCATAGCGCCCGTAGACCAACTTGAAGTTGAAGGTAAATATACCGCCTGATAGTTATTGTACAATCCTTCAATGTCGCATGCATTTGCTATGCAAGAGAAAAACAATATCAGTATTAATGAAAACAAACCCGTTAAAATCTTCTTCATACCCAATCTCCATATAGTTTGTATAATAAAACATACAGATTATAGCATAAATGTTTAACTGAAACAATAATTAAGCTGTTTTGCCGAGTTTATTTTTATTCAAATTTACTGAGTTTATGTCCGCTGATTATAAAAATTAAATATTTTCGGATGCGGTTTTCCAATATGCATATAAACTTCATTCGACTAACTTTTTACTGATTTAAATACATTAACGAATCCGCCCGAAGCTATATCATTCCATTCACCCGGAACAGGATAGCATTCTGTTTCAGGTAAAATCGCACTCTCCAAATCAGGCAGGAACTCCGTATTTATATCATAATTATTATCTCCGCCCGTCCATTCGTTCATTTTTACATAGCCTGAAACATAGTTTTGATAGTAGTTTCCGTTTTTGTCGTAAACAACGGAACGAACCATATCACATTTATTACCTTCGATGGCATAAATATTTTGCTCGTCTTTATCGTAGACCATACCTACGTGAGATTCACCGTTGCTGTCAAGAATTATTAAATCGCCCGGAACAGGTTCGTAGGTATCTTTTGATTCATAATACCCGGCTTTAAGTGCTGCTTCTTTTATACCTGCAACAGACTCTTGAAATCCAAATGTATTTTCGTTTAAATCAGGATTATCCTGACCTTGGTCATTCAACCAAGAAACAAACATTGCACACCAAGGGGAACCATACCATCCTGATTCAAAATATTGAGAAATTTCATCACCCGAATTAGTTCCATAACCTGCGCCATCCAGTGCTTCATGATTTCCCAGCTGATTATATGCAAGGCTGACTTCTTTTAAAACCTGGTCGGAAATACCTTTTTCGCTATTTTGAAAAAAGAACGTTTTTAACATTTCATCATCTACGTGATTTTTGGATATATCACCATTTTGATATTGATTTAGAGATTCCGCTAATTTTTTATACTGAAATTCCAAAGAACTCTCTAAGTGTATATCATTATTCAACAACGAATCAACATATTTTTTTGCATTGGAAATTTCATTATCGGAATAATAATCGGAATGAGTTAAAACTCTTGCAGAAAGTGCCAGTTTTGAAGAGTTTACGACCTGTTTTATATTTGATAAAATAATCCCGCTCATTTAAATATATCCTCCATACATATATATAAAAAACTTTTTACAATGCGAAATTGACAGTAAAATGCTTGATTGATTTTTATATAAGTTATATAATCAGGCAATAAAACTCTGGAACGCAAAAGGACATGGCTGAAAATCAACAAAAAATTGTATGTGATGCCGCTTATAAATATGCACAAATGGATGCAAACGGTGAAATATATTTTTGCTGTCCGCCTTGGGTTGGATTTTATTCTATAGGTAATATAAAAAAACATTCGTTTTCCGAAATCTGGAACGGTGAAAAAGCAAGAATATTCAGGCGTCAGTTTATTGAAAATAATTTTACTATTTGTAAAACTGATATTTGTGTCAGAAATGATATAATTGGTGATTTCAAGTACCCGCCGGAATCTGATATATCACCGAAACCCGAATATTTTATCTTTAATTACGATTCGATTTGCAACGTAAGATGTATTTTTTGCAAGGACAAAAATTCAAAACATAATAAACGCTTTGATTATTTTGAAGAAAATATGGATTCTTTGTTAGACGATATGCTTGAAAACGTAAAAATTGTCGTACCTTCTATTGCCGGCGAATCCTTATTTTCCCCGTCTACGGTTTCTTTAATAAAAAAAATAAATTCAAAATTCCCTAATATCAAGTATTCCATTACCTCAAACGGACTTATGATTACGAAAGAAAATCTTAAAAAACTTGATATTACCTCAAGAATATATCAGTTTTGTATCTCGGTTCATGCCACAACCAAAAATACTTATGACAAACTGGTCAAAAACGGAGATTTTGATTTGTTAAAAAATAATTTAAAATACATTTCAAAATTAAAAAAAGATGGAATTATGACTAGTTTTCGAATGAATTTTGTAATTAACGCATATAATTATAAAGAGATGCCAAGATTTGTTGAATGGGCTTATGAATTAGGGGCAGATGTTACTTTTTGGAAGTTATTGGATTCTGAAATTGATAAAAAGACATTTAAGAAATTAAATATTTTTGATATTAACCATCCCAAATATAATGATTTTTGTAAAGTTATTAAAAATCCCATATTTAAAACAGATAATTGTAATATTGCAGATAGTGTTTTAGATATGCAGAGTGTAAAGAAAAGCTTTATAAAGCAAATTACGGATGAAATTAAATATATGATATAAAAGAAAAAGAGGCTTGTTCCTTTTTTATGTCGGAGGATAAGAGACTTGAACTCCTAACCTCCTTCTTGTAAGGGCGATTTTTTCATTTGTTATGAATTAAAAAAGTAATATATGAATGAAAAAACTTTATAATAAGTAAACCCTTTAAGGTCTATGAATGTAGAAACATTAATTAAACTTGCAAAAGCAGTAAATTGTAAGATTAAAATTGAACCGATGATACAATAAGATTATTTTTAAAAACTTTTATTTTGTTTAATACATTTATATTGTTTGCAAGAATATTGTGGTTTTATAGTATACGTTTTTATATCATCATCCCAAGTCAAATGTTCAAATTCTCCACAAACTTCCATTGTTCCTTTTACTCTATCTAAAGTAAATTCTTTCTCAAAATCAATACCTTCTCCTTCACCACACTCCCATATACATCTATTTATGTTTTCTCCTCTTTTTTTTGCTTCACTAACAACCATATTAACACATTTTTTATACTCTTCTTTATCAAAATATTTTTCTATACCGGCATAAATGTTATAATCTGAAAAAGACATAACTGTTAAATCTGTTTTAATTCCATTCTCTAATAAAGATATTTTTCTATTATTTTTATCATATTCAAAAATATATTCATCTTCACAATTAATATATTCTTTGGGAGTTAAATTTTGTGTAACTATCGGAGAAAATAATAATAGACCCATAAAGATAATTATTATGAATAATAATACAAATAAAATAATATAAAGGAAAACGTGCTTTAAATAAATTAGTTAAGTATTGTTCTGTCTTTTTTATACTATCGTTTTTTAACATTTTGTTACCTCATTATTTCTTTTAATTCATTAAAATTCCCCATTCCTGTTAAAACTATTTTATTATTGGGATTTATACGTATTTCTATTTTGTTTTTGTATTCAGATATTACGGATTGATTATATCTGTCAGATAAAAAGTAATAATTTTGATTGCTTGAACCTACCCAAGGTCTTGAAAAGTCAGTCTTATCTCTTTCGTATTTTCCGTCAATAAGAATATCTACATATTTAATTAATTCTTGAAAATTTTTATTATCTTTTTGATTTTCATACTCATAACCGGTAAATAAAATTACGGATAGTCCGAATTTTTGAACAGCTTTACATATTTCAATAACAGGTATAATTTGATTTAAAGGTTCACCGCCTAAAAATGTTATACCTTCTATTTTGTCTTTGTATGACTTAATTATGTTTATAAAATCATTAACCTTGTACAAATTTCCACCGTTAAAATTCCACATATGTTTGTTAGCACAATCATCACAGCGGATAGAACAACCTTGAACCCATATAGCAAATCTTGTTCCGACACCTTCAACTTTTGTAACGGGAATATAACTGTTAATCCTAATATCCATTTTGTTGGTATTCCTCTTTAAAGGCGGTATCGTTTACTGATTCTATTTCATAATATTCATTAGTAAATTCTGATTTATAAGTTTTTGCCCCTGTTAAATCCTCGATATCTTTTATGTATTTCATACATTTCTTACCTTTTATTCCGAGTGTTTGAGCTTCTATTCTTCCGTCAGGATATACTCTTATTTTTATTTGTTTTTGCATGATTTTCTCCTAATCAATAACTCCTGTTTTATCTTTCACCAAGTTATTAAGCAATGGAACAAAAAGGAGAAAAGATATAACTTCAAACAGACTCGATTGCCTTTTTCTTGTTTTATCAATAAAAAGAATGAGGATAGACAGTCCTAAAATACATAAAGGAATTTTGGTATATAAAGCTAATAAAGTAGAAAAAATACCACGGTTGTCATTATATGTTCTGAATGTAATTACAATAAATAACAATAGTTCAAAAATAATTCCTAAAATAATTATCCAATCACTTTGGATATTTACATACATAAAAAAGAAAACTAAAGGTATAACAGCTGTCCACAACATTAACCATAAGTCATTATAATTTCTAAAAACAGTAATTTTACCGTTTAAACCCAATATAATTCCTATGATTATCGGTAAAATCGGGATAATAATTAATAAAAATAAATAATCTTGTTCTGACGCAAAAACTACCTTTTTCGCTTTAAAAATTGATTTTTTATAATATTTACAATTATCAAGCATATTATACATATTTTTGAGCGAATAATCAATAATAATACTATTTTGCATACCCTTATTTTGATTCTTTAAACCATTTAACATGAAAAAGGGATAATTATGTATAAAAGTGATGAAATTAAAAAATTATTAGGGCTTAGAATTAAAGAATTACGTAAAATTAAAGGGTTAACGCAGGAAGAACTTGCCGAAAGAATGGAAATAGACCAACGTAATTTAAGCAAAATCGAATGCGGAAATAATTTTATAACCGCAGAAACTTTAGCTAGAATATTATCATCTCTTGATATAGAACCTTCCGAACTTTTTGCATTTAAACATTTACAAGCTGAACCGATTTTAAAAGATGAATTAATAAAAGCAATTATAGACAACAAAACAGATATAAAACTTTTGTATCAATTATATCAGGTAACGAAAAAATAATATTTAATCTAAAACTCTATACCCTGCATGAAATTCAGAAAATATCCTCAAAACCCTTATGTTTATTGAGTTTTATTTTTGCGGTCCCCAAACAGTCCCCTTTTTGAGTTTTTTGCCCTTTTTTGAGCAATTTTTAACAGGTCACAAACGCAATAAAAAAGAGGCTTTTAGCCTCTTTTAAAATTTTTGGAGGATAGGAGACTCGAACTCCTGACATCCTGCGTGCAAAGCAGGCGCTCTACCAAC
>CANQLK010000064.1 GCA_947624665.1 Candidatus Gastranaerophilales bacterium | reverse complement strand
TGGGGCCATTTATTTCCAGATGAGATAGTGAAGCTTTTATTCTTAAAAGGACATCTTTGTCCTCTCTTTCTTCGATTTCCTCAAAAGGCAGCGGAGTTATCGTATGTTTATAATATTGAACAGGCCATTTTAAAATTTTATTTATATAATGAAGCGTATACAAAAAACATTGAGAATCGGATTCAAAACCTATATACCCCTTATATAATGACTGCTGATAATCTCTGTTCTTTTCAAAAAATGTATTTTCTCCGTTTGCCAAGATAGTATATCCTTCAAGGAAAAACGGATGAGCTGCATATCTTACGATATCATAGTTAGTGTTTTGTCTGCATTGTGCGGTAATTATCTTTGCGCATAACTCTTCATTTTCTTCCCATAAACCGAAATATGTGCCTATATCTTTCGGACTGCCGATTTCCTTAAGTGTCAGGACATCAGGCCAAAATGAAAATATATATCCCGCATTGTCTTTTTCAAGTTCTCTTCTTAAAAGTAAAGCCGTATCAATTAAAAGTTCTTCTTTTTCTTCATCCGTTGCGTATTTATGACTTTTCGGATATTGGAATGTTTCAAAAATATAATTGGGCATGGGTTCAATTTTAAGTCCTTTTTGATTATTTATATCGGGCGACCATTGAAGCACACGTGTAAACCCTAAATTATGAAGAATATCTTCTGCCCTTCTTGTTCCTTCAACCGTTGCTGACATAGATAATAAAGGTAAATTTTTATGTACGGAAAAAATCCCGCCTAAATCCTGCATCACAAAAGCAAATCCGGAGTTATCATGTCCTTTCTGTTGTGAACGCATTAACTTTAAGGCTATCGACGGGTGTAAATACTTTTTTGATTTTATTGCGCCAATTCTACACATTTCTTGTTTATTTTACGTGCCAAAAACCCCTATTGTCAAGCTTTTTGAAAAAATATTAAATTTTTTTTTTATTTTTAGGCAATTTTTTTTAAAAAAAATACTTTATATAAATACAAGAGGATATGAAAGGAGAAAACACTTAAATTCAAAAAAACAAAGAGGCAATGTTAAGGGAAAAACACCAAATAATCTGCCATTTTAGGCAAAATGATTACAAAATAATTTTTTACTCTCTCTCTTAATATCCTCGTGTTTATTTGATGTTTGCACAACTTGCAAACATTTTTTTTGCGAATTTTTTTTATTACAAAATGTAAATTCAGACAAAAATAAAAGGCAATTCAAAAATCAAAAAAAACTTTATATAAGAGTAAGAAATAAACGAAAGGAGAAGTAATTACAATTCAAAAAAATACGCAGGCAATGTTAAGGGAAAAACACTAAATAATCAGCCATTTTAGGCAAAATGATTACAAAATAATTTTTTACTCTCTCTCTTAATATCCTCGTGTTTATTTGATGTTTGCACAACTTGCAAACATTTTTTTTGCGTAAATTTCTTAAACGTGTTAGCAAATAATTCCATTACGGTTTTTTTAAGGAGTATGAAAATATCTCAAACAGAATCCTGTATTAAAATTTTGGCAAACTGCAAAAAAATTCGTGCAAAAAATAATTTGCAGAATAAACGATTTGAAAATATATACTCCCATGCTTGTATTTCTTTTTACGGAACGGCAAGAAAGCCAAAGATTTCAGATTGTACTACAAGGCAGGAAGAACTAAAAGATGCAGGTATATCGGAAGAGTATATTGAAAAATTTACTAATTACAGACAATCCAGATATGACAAAGTACGGGAATTGATAAAAACGAATTGTTATGTGGAGTGTATTCCAAAACTAACGAAATTACCAAAACATGAGTTTGTAAGGGCTAAAGAACTTGTTAATCATAATATAGTTGATGAAAATATATATTCTCTAATAGATTTAAACGAAAAGAAATACCGAAGAATAATAAATTTAAAGGACAAAGGAGTTGATACCAATGACTTGGAAATATATTCCAAATTACCCGAGTCCGTTATGACAAAAGCCTTAGCATTAATGAAAGAAGGATATGCACCTGTAGATGCGGCATATTTATCAAGATTAAACAAAAAAAATCAACGAACTGCAAAAATGCTTATTGAAAGAGGTGTGTCTGCAAAAATAGCTTATAATATTACAATTGCAGGCGAAGATACAATAAATCATTTTATAAAAATGACGGATGAAGGTACTTCCGCCGAGGATGCAACGGATTATATAGCTTTAGACGAGCAACATAAAAAAGATACAAACTCTTTTGTATCGGAAGGGATTAGCATTGATGTTGCTTATGATATGTCATGCCTGAACAAAGAAATGCAAAAGAAGGCTTTGGAATATTTTAAGGAAGGTGTATACCCCGATTATATACCTGCAATTATTTTAGCGGAAAAAAAGGGAGATAAACTATATCAATTATATAGAGATAGAGGTTACGGCAGAACCGTTTCATATTTGCTCAGTGCTTTTGATGGTAATGAAATTGATACTCTCGAAGAAATTATAAAGTCAAATCCGAAAATAAAAGACTTACTCGGACAGGAATATGATATAACGTTAGTTAATATGCAGGATTTGGATATTCCTGCGGCTATATTCACGAAGGTTCAGCCGCTTAAGAATAAGACAGTCATTAAACACGTTAAAACTTTTGATGCCGAAGGAAATTCAACTTCCTGTCGTATAGAGCAGCACTTAGACAGGACTACTTCCGCTATTTTAGAAAACGGTTCCGATGTATTAAAAATGGAATATGATAAGAAAGGGAATGTAAAATCGATAACTCAATATATTCAAAATCCGGAAACAAAAGGTGTTGAAGGAGTTTTATATTCAAAATTTTCAAATTTAATACCCGGAGTTTTGGAATCCGTATATTATGATGTAAACGATTTCAAAACCGCTTCGTATGAGGATGATGATTATAAGGATAAGACTGTTGAGGAGTCGGTTTTATCGAAGGGGATACCTGTTTCTTCCGTTTTTGTTGATAAAAACGGTTTTAATGTTTTCGAAGAAGATTTTGAGTTTATGGGTTTTTCTACCCAACGTGAATACAAAGAGAAAAAAGATAAAAAGGGAAATATAATCGAAAGTTATTATCGATACGATATTACGGATGAAAACGATAAAAAGATTATGAATATTGAAAGAGAGATGATTAAAACCGATAGGAACACCGCCGTTCATAAAATAAACGGTATAACATATAATTTATCGTTTGATGATAAAAAGAAATCGGTTACGATCGAGGATGGAACGAATACAAGAATTTTGGATTTTAAAAATAAATTGGCATACTATTCTTCCGATTATCTTTGGGAAGTAATAAAAAATCTTCCCACAGATAATTTAATTACCATATATGAAAATACGGATTATTGGAATTATTGCAGAGATGAAGATTCTGCGGCAGACGGATATACGAATACCTTATCAACGGGAACCGATTTGACTGTTATAGCACATGAAGCAGGACATTTTAAAGATTATGAAGTCGATTTTATAAGTAATAATGAAGATTTTAAAAAGAATTATTCACGTGAAATGTATAATTTTTCTAAAATAATGCCTTACACGGGTTATGAAATATTGAATTATTTATCTCCGTATGCTGATTTATTTGATGCTTTAGGCCCAAATGAATTTGTGGCTGAAACAAATTGTATATTATCAAATTACGGAACAAATAATGAGAAATACAGGCTCCGTTCTCAATTTCTTGTAAAATATTTTCCCGAAACCATTGCTAAAACTGCGGAACTGCTTGGTAAAACCTCTAAAAAAAGTTTATTGGATGAATAAATTTGTTTTATTTATAATATTTTTATGAAAAAGTTTGTTATAAAAACATTGGGATGCAAAACCAATCAATTGGAATCGGCATTAATATGCGAAAATTTGACTGATAACGGATATGAGGAAGTTCAAGATATAAGAAATGCGGATTATTATATTCTGAATTCGTGTTCTGTAACTCAGATTGCTGATTCTAAAAATCTTGCTTGTTTAAGACGTGCAAAAAGAGAAAACCCGCAAGTAACAATTGTTTTAACAGGTTGTATGGCGCAATTGGAAAAAGATAATATTATTAAAAATAATATTGCCGATTTTGTCATAGGAAATAATGAGAAAACCAATATAGCACTTATTTTAGCCGAAAATAACAAGTTAAATGTATCAGATATCTTTGCACAAGATAAATTTCAAAATAAAATTCTTCGTAATGCATACAGAACAAGAGCTTCTGTTAAAATTCAGGACGGCTGCAACAACAGATGTTCATATTGCACCATACCTTTTGCAAGGGGGAAAAGCCGTTCAAATTCAATCGGTAATATTATTGAACAAATTAATCTTTTTGTTGAAGAAGGATACTATGAAACGGTTTTAACGGGCATTCACATAGGTCAGTGGGGAATGGATTTTGAAAATAAACAAAATCTGATCGATTTATTGAAAGAAATCGAAAAGACCGATATAAGAAGATATAGGCTGGGTTCATTGAATCCTTTAGAACTTCCAAAAGATTTTATTGATTTTCTTGCAAATTCAAAAAAGTTTTGTCCGCATTTTCACCTTTCTCTGCAATCCGTTTGTGATAAAACTCTTAAAGCTATGAACAGAAACTATAGTGAAATACAAATTAAAGAACTTGTTGATTATATTAATTTAAAATTTACAAACGCATTTATAGGAAGCGATATTATAGCAGGGTTCCCCAATGAAACTGATGAGGATTTTCAAATTACTTATAATCATTTGAAGGACTTATCACTTTCTAAAATACACGTATTCCCTTATTCCAGAAGGAAAGGTACAAAAGCCGATTTAATGCAAAATCAGATTGACATTAACGAAAAAAAGAAAAGAGTTTCTTTAATACAAAATATTTCCGATAAAAAGTTAAATGAATTTTTTACAAAAAATATTAATACTCAAAATGAAGTTATTATTGAAAAAAATCGGGACAAAAAAACTAATCTGTTAAAAGGAGTAACAAAGAATTATATAAATGTGCTTATAAACGGCAATGATAATTTAAAAGATACCGTTCAAAAAATAAAACTAAAAAGCATATATGAGGACGGAAAAAGCATGCTAGGAGAAATTGTTTCATAAAGGTAACAATATAATATTATTAATTTACATGCCTGAATATACTGTGATAAATTAATAATGTCCGAGTAAATTTTTACGATAAGACAGCAATCGTAATGTTGCGATGCCAGATTAAATTATAAAAGGGGTGGAGAAGGGATATTTATGAGATATGTACCGCTTCATGTACATACGGAATACAGTTTGTTAGACGGAGCAATCAGGTGCAAAGACTATATTAACTTTGCAAAAGAAAATAACTTTGAAGCAGTTGCAATGACCGACCACGGTGTTATGTACGGTGCTATGGAATTATACAGACTCGGTAAAGAAGCTCAATTTAAGGTGCTTTTAGGCTGTGAATTTTATGTTCTGCACGGCGATATCAAGAAAAAAGATGCTTCTAACAGAGAGCTGTTTCACCTCGTTCTTATAGCAAAAAATAATACGGGCTATCAAAATCTTGTTAAACTTGTAAGTATAGCAAATATCGACGGTTTTTATTATAAACCGAGGATTAATCGGGAAATATTAGAACAACACTCCGAAGGACTTATCTGTCTTTCCGCATGCCTGCAAGGGGAACTTATTCAGGAGGTTTTAAAAGGTTCTAAAGAAAAAGCGATTGAAACGGCAAAATGGTATAAAAATCTTTTCGGAGAGGATTATTATATAGAGCTTCAAGACCACGGACTTGATGAGCAAAAACACACTAATCCCGTTATTATTGAAATTGCTAAAGAATTAAACATTCCTATGGTAATTACAAATGACAGCCATTACCTTAGAAAGCAGGATGCTTCCTGGCATGATACGCTTTTATGTATACAAACAAACGCACTTAAAGAAGAAGAGAACAGATTTAAGTTCCCGAACAATGAATTTTACGTAAAAACTCCCGAGGAACTAAGAGAAGCATTTAAATGGCTCGATAATGAAACATTTGAAGAAGCTATTGAAAATACTGCCCGTATAGCTGATAAATGCCACGTCATTATTAAAATGGGCGAAAATATTCTTCCGTCTTTTCCCGTTCCTGCTGACCATACAATACCTTCATATCTGAACTTCCTTGTAAGGAAAGGATTATCGGAAAGATATAAAGAAATTACGGAAGAAATTGAAGAAAGATGCAAATATGAGCTTGAAATAATAAACAAAATGGGGTTCGATGCGTACTTCCTTATTGTATGGGATTTTATAAACTATGCCAAAACACACGGGGTTCCCGTAGGCCCCGGAAGAGGTTCCGCAGCAGGAAGCTTGGTAGCTTATGCTCTTGGTATTACCGACTTAGACCCGATTAAGCACCACTTATTGTTTGAACGTTTCTTAAACCCCGAACGTATAAGCATGCCTGATGTCGATATTGACTTCGGGGACGGCAGAGAAAAGGTTATTGACTATGTAACACAAAAATACGGGAAAGATAAAGTATGCCAGATAATAACATTCGGTACTCTATCAGCTAAAGCAGCCATAAAAGCAGTTGCAAGAGTTATGGACTTGCCGT
The DNA here is from genome assembly GCA_947624665.1 of Candidatus Gastranaerophilales bacterium. Lineage (GTDB taxonomy): Bacteria > Cyanobacteriota > Vampirovibrionia > Gastranaerophilales > Gastranaerophilaceae > Avigastranaerophilus. Next base: position 2,825 of record CANQLK010000064.1, on the reverse strand, counting down.
TTGAAATCTCAAACAGAGTAAGTCAATACGTTCCGCAGGAAGTCGGAATGACAATAGGAAAAGCATTAGAAGTATCACCCGATTTTAAAAAAGTATATGAAGAAGATGCTTTAATAAGAAAAATTATTGATGAAGCAATAAATATTGAAGGATTAAAGCAAAATACGGGCATGCACGCCGCAGGTGTTATAATTGCGCACCAACCTTTGGATGAAATCGTTCCCGTCCAATACGCAAAAGAAGGTAATGTCATAACGGAATATCCTAAAGAAGATTGCGAAAAAATCGGACTTCTTAAGATGGACTTTTTGGGGTTAAAGAACCTTACAATCATAACCCAAACATTGGATATGATAAAACAAAGACACGGTATTGATCTTGATATCAATAACATTCCCTTGGATGATGAAGAAACATATAAAATGCTCGCAAGCGGAAATACAGACGGCGTGTTCCAGTTAGAATCATCGGGCATGAAAAAACTGGTTAAAGACCTAAGACCTACCGTATTTGAAGACCTTGGTGCTTTGGTTGCATTATTCAGACCGGGGCCTTTAGGTTCGGGCATGGTTGATACCTTTGTAAAAAGGAAACACGGACAAATTGAAATATCTTATGCCCACCCGTTATTGGAAAATGTACTTAAAGATACATACGGAACAATGGTATATCAAGAGCAGATAATGCAGATATTTCAGGTGCTTGCGGATTACACACTTGGCGGAGCCGATATGGTGCGCCGTATTATGGCGAAGAAACACCCTGAAGATTTGGTAAAATTAGAAGCTCCGTTTATTGAGAAATGCGTAAGTAAAGGAATGCAGGAAAAAGATGCAAAAGAACTGTTTGACCAAATAGGAAGTTTTGCAAGCTATTGTTTTAACAGATCGCATTCTGCCTGCTATGCCTTTGTTGCATATCAAACAGCATATTTAAAAGCACATTATCCCGTTGAATATATTTGTGCAATGCTCACAAATTCTAAAGATGATTTGGATAAAATTCAGCTTTATATAACGGAAGCTCAAAAATCAGGCATAAAAGTTCTCCCGCCCGATATAAACAAATCTAATTCAGAATTTACTCCTGACGGAAATAATATAAGATTCGGCTTAAATTCAATAAAAGGAATAGGTGATGCCGTTTTAAAATATATTGAAGAAGAAAGAGCGCAAAACGGTGAATACAAATCAATTTCAGACTTTACGCAAAGAATAAACCCCAGAATTATTAATAGAAAAGCTCTTGAAAACTTCACTAAATCAGGAGCTTTGACCTGTCTTGAACCGTCAAGAAAAAAATTATTCAATAACATAGACAACATATTAAATGCGGCAGCAAAAGAATCGGAAGCAAAAGAACTCGGACAGGTCAGTTTATTCGGTGCGCTGACGGGTTCGTCGGGAAACAGCTATCAAATGCAATCATTTGAATTATTCGGCTCCGATGAAGAATTTTCCGATAAAGAAATTCAGGAATTCGAAAAAGAATATTTAGGATTTTACGTAACCAGCCACCCGCTTGAATCAATCAAAGATAAGCTTCCGTTTCTTACCACTCATAATATAAACGAATTGGAAGACTTACCGAATGATACATTTGTTACCATTTGCGGACTTATAAGTTCCGTCAGACAGATTGCAACAAAAAAAGATGCGACTAAATTCATTAAGGCCGGTGTTATTGAAGATTTAACGGGTGAAATAGATTTTGTAGCTTTCCATAAAACATTGCAAAATTATAATTCTTTAATAGAAGCGGAAAAGAAAGTAATTGTTTCGGGCAAATATCAAATAAGAGAAGAAAACAACAAACAAATTATAATTGAAAGCGTAAAACCCGTTGAAAACAGTAATATAGTTACAATTTCATTGAAAAAAGACCTGCCGTTTGAAACAGTCATTGCACTTAAAGATATACTGTCCAATTATAAAGGTAATGATCCTTTGGTATTTAAAACGGAAGAAAATAACATTCAGTCAAGAATATTGGCATCTTCTAATTTTTGGCTGAATCCGAATAATGATATGATACAAACAATAGATAAACAATTCGGAGAATATGTATCGGTTTGCGTTAATTCGCTTGACTAGAAGCTTCAGAAGTTACCTTAAAATCAATATTTTTACCTAAAAGAGAATAATGCGAATATGCGGTTTCAGGATTCTTTCTTGCATTATCAATTTCATTGGAAAGCGAAACAAATAATTCCGCAAGTTTCGGGTCAAACTGAGTACCTGCGCATCTTTTTATTTCGGAAATGGCTACATCATGCGCTAACGCAGTTCTGTATGGTCGTGTAGACGTCATAGCATCATAAGTATCAGCTATAGCTATGATACGCCCCGCCAACGGAATTTGTTCACCCTTCAAGCCGTCAGGATAACCTGTTCCGTTCCACTTTTCGTGATGAGATTTTACCCAGGATGAAATTATTTGCAATTTCTTTATATTTACAACAATTTTTTCACCAATAACAGGATGTGATTTCATTACAACAAACTCTTCATCGGTTAATCTTCCGTTTTTGCATAAAATATTCTTGGGCATTGCAATTTTGCCTATATCGTGTAAAAGTCCTGCAATTTCAATATCTTCAAGATATCCGTCATCAAGATTGAGCCTTTTTGCCAAAATCATGGAATATAAAGTTACCCTTAAAGAATGCCCGTTTGTATATGAATCTCTTGTATCAAGCGCATTTGATATGGCTCTTATGGTTTTATAAAATAATTCTCTTAATTCTTTATAGTAAAGCTGATTGTTGCTTGCCATACAATATTTTTCAATTCCGCTTTCAACTGCGATTTTTAATTCTTCGGGTT
>CANQLK010000063.1 GCA_947624665.1 Candidatus Gastranaerophilales bacterium | reverse complement strand
CCCCCCCGATGCAATAAAAATCAATTTAAGTAGTAAAATTTTCGTGCAAATAACCTTAATAGAACCTTAATTTTTCAAAAAATCTTCAAAAAAGTTAACAAAGGCAGAAATAATTTATTAAATATATCAATTTACCTTTTTGTAGTAGAAATAGTGGCTTTTAAGGAAATTATTCTTGCAAAGATTTCGAAGAAAATGTTCAGATAAAAAAAAGAATAGACAGTTGGCTAATATCATTAGAATCATATTATTTTTATGATTGACTAATGCCTATAGCAACGAAAGATATATTAAAAGTAATAGAAAAAGAAGATAATTCATTGACAAATAGAGAAATAGAGAATTTGTCATTAGTTGCATTAGGATATAAGAATAAAAAAATAGCAGAAAAGCTTATAGTAACTGTAAGTACAGTGAAAAAGACACTTGAAAAGATATTTCGAAAGTTAAAAGCAAAAGATAGAGCAAATGCAGTAGCAATAGCATTTATTCATAAAATAATTGATGAAAAGATTTTAGTTGAAACATGTAATAAATATAAAATACCAGAAAGCCGACTTACAGAAGTATTGAAAACAGTAGAACTTGAAGTTTGAAAAGGCATTTAGATGAAAAGAAAAACTTCAAAATTAACCAATACAAATTCCAAAATGTTTTAATTTTATGTTTATAAAACCCTTTTTATATATTATTTCACAAAAAAGAACAATTTGTGAAATTATAGGTTCGAACTTTATTGCACATGCCCAAAAAATAGATATAACTCTGTATCCAGTGTTCTATGACGTATTAGAGATGAATAAGCTCAATGCAAAATCGAATGATAGGTTCGAACTCACTGAAACGCAATTAGGACAACAAAAAAGAGCTTCTAAAAAAGCTCTTGAATTAAATGGCGGAGCCTACTTACCTAAGTTAGAACTTTTAAAAAATGTAATTACTCCAGAATTTGTTCAAGCATTAAAATTAATTGCATAAAAAAAGACCTCGTATTTCTACGAGGTTTTGCACTAATGTCACTACAATGACAGACGAAAGGAAAAATTAATGTTCTACTTTTATTCTCCAATAAAATTCTGTTAAATAGCTTGCGGCGTCAAAAATATGTCCTAAAAATTTATCTTTAGTATTTCTTTCTATTTGGGTGATTGTTGGTGTATCTATTATTGAAGTTCCAGGTTTAAATTTTAAATTCTCTTTATTGTATAAAAGATACTCGCATTTTTTATCTATAAATAAGTGTTTTTCCCCATTTAAATTACATACTTTCGCATTAAAAGCTGCTATTCTATCTAATATTTGAGGATTATATCTTCTTAAATCAAATATAATATTTTTTTCAGAATAACCATGTTTTAATAATAAATTCTTCATTATGGCATAATTAGTATAGTTACTTTGAGTATTTCGGTTATCTCCAGAGGCATCTCCATTAATAATAATTTTATTTTTATGATTTGGGTAACGATTTAGAAATTCTTTCATACATTCTTCTGTCGTTGTATTCTCGATTACAATTTCATCAAAGAAATAAACATTTTTCTCATCTTTATGAGCAATACACCACATCATTGGGTCAACATTAAAATCACAAGTTATATGTAAGGGTAAAGTATCACAATAATTAATTTTTTTTATATTTTCATTTGTAAAATTTTTTATAACTAATCCACTTGAATAATCTCCATCCTCGCCTAAAACATTAATTCTATAATATTCAGGATCAAAATCATCTTTCATCTTGAAAATGTTTTTTTTGTAGACGGACTTATTCCCAAATTTTCCCAAGCTAAACCGCCAAAACTATCATTTACCCATTGTGCAATTTCTTTGCGTTTTTCTTCTGTAATATTTCCATTTTTAGATTCATTTTGTATTAAAAGTTCATAAGCATTAATTTTGTAATTATTATGAATAACGTCCCATAAAACTTTATTATTTAATTCTGTTGCTTTTGAAACAACTTTTACAGGCATTGAAAAAGGTTTACCAAATCCGGGAATACTATTTTCTAAAAATTTCCCAACATTATTAATTAAATTTTCTGCAATTCCTCTCTGTACATCAAGAGTTGCACCAACTTGTAAACCATCTTTTATTGCTTGTTTAACAACAATATCTTTTTTATAAATATCATAATCATTATTTTTAACAGAATCATATATTTTTTTAAAATTCAAAACATCTTTTAAGCCTTTTACTCCAACATTACCTAAATAACTTTCCGATAAAGCCCAACCATGAAAACCGCTTAGCGAGAAATTAAACATTTTTGCAATAGCATTAATATCATCTAAAGTTTTACCTGGTTTAAACCCTAAAACATCAAGATATTTTTGTAAATTTTTCAGGTCTTATAATTCCTGCATCTTCTGCACTTCTAATCATCATTACTGATTTAATTAATTCTCTTAAACATCAAAATTTACATTCTGAGGAGCATTTTCTAAAAATCTTCCTATACCAACAGACGGTTCTAAAACTTTAGAATCGTCTGTATTTACATATTGTTTAACTAAATCCCACATCTTTTTTACTATGTTATGCGGAGTATAATATTCAGATAAAAGTCCTTTTCCTTCAGCACCTTGTTTCTCTAAACCGCCTGCACCTGTATATTTTTTTAACCAATCTTTTATTTCTTCTGGAACACTTTTATAAACTTCAATTTCATTGTTATTAATAAAATTTTCAATAGCTTGATTTAATTCATATTGATTTTTATATTTATTAGATATAATTTCCCTATGTTTTTCAATTATTCTTCGCTCATCAGATATGTTGTTGTTTCGTCCGATTCCGTTAGTATATCCATCATTTGAGGATTCTTTTTGTGAAATTCCGCTTGTTCCGATATTCTCTTCTTTTTGTTCTTCTTGTAAGTCGGATCTGATTCTATCAACAATCTCAACATGTCCATTTTGCACCTCTTTTTTATTTAATTTTTCATTAGTATTTGGAGCAATTTCTTTTATTTCATCTTCAAGTGTCTTTTTGTCATTTCTGCGTGTTGTCTTATTTTCTTTAGTACTGGATTTTCTCCCCTTAGATTTTTCATTTTTAACATTTCTTGTAATGTTTTCTTCGTTTTGTTCATAATGATTAACATTACTATTATTTGAGGTTCGGAGAACATTTCCATTTTCAAATTCTGATACCGCCCCGTTGACAGTTCTTTCATTATTTCCTGTCTCATTCGTGGTACTTTTTGCTTTATTTCTTCTATTGTTTCTTCTTGTATTTTCATTCAATACCTCATTATCATTATGAATATTATTTTTTGTTTTTTCAAGCTCTTCATGCAAACTTATTAACAATTTTTGATTATCATATATTTCATTTAATAAATTAATATCCTCTTCAAAATCTAAAAGATATTCTTCTGAGGTTCCGGAAGTATTTAATAAAGAATATGCTCTATTAAAAATATCTTCCGTTATTTCTGTTTCATCTTTTATTAAATCTTTTATCAATTGAGTTTTAATTTGACTTTTAATATTTTCAATATCATATTCTGTCATAGCAATAAAATCTTCTGTGGTCATATCAGAATATTTATTTTCTTCATAAAAATTATCATTAATAATATCATCAAGAACTTTACTGACTATTTCATAATCTACACCTATTGATTCATTACCATTATCATTTAATTTATTAAGGTCTGGATAATATTCAGTCCAGGAAGGGTCAAAATCACTTGCTGAAAGTTTATCATCTACATTGGCAATTAAATTTTGAATTTTTTCTAAACTTTTATTTTTTTGCATTTTTAGCCAAGCAACTTTTTTACCAGTTGCTTTACTTAATATAGCATAAGCTGCATCTTTTTTAGCTTTTAAATATCCTTCTTTTTCTTTGGAACGTTTCTTCTCTTTTATCTTCTTGCTAGTTTTAGGTGCTACTTTTTCAATTTCCTCATTATTTTCAGTAGTATTTACCATATCACCTGCTTGGTCGGTATGGTTTTTCTTTTCGGCTAATTCTGCTTTCCTGCGTGTTCTGTAATCTTTTGTTATATTGTTTACTTCGTGAGCAAGCACGAAATCAGATTCAAACTGATAAATGAAAAAAAACAACATTCCGGGACTAAAGGATTATTAACCAGTAGTAATAAAGAATTATTAAAAGCTTTAGAATCAATAGATGAAAAAGATAAAAAAATACTTAAATTGACTTTAGAATTTAATAAAATATACGAAAATATACTGGAATTAGGATTAAAGATAATAACATTAGAAAATTTAATAAAAGAATTACTTAAGGAAATAACAAATTAAAATCTCAAATAGCGGCAAACTAAAGGGATAAAAGAAAATGAAAAACAAGGACACAATAGAACTTGTTATATTGCCGCCAAAAGAGAAAAAAGAAGTCACTAAACAAGAAATAATAAACGATATAACAAAACTAATACTTTTACTATATTCTGATTAACATTTTGTATAATTTCATTAAAAAAAAATAAATTAATGATATATTATTTTTATGAAAATAGCATTGGGTTATGGACGTGTATCCGAGAAACGGCAAAAAGACGAAGGTTTTTCTATTCCGGCACAAGTTAAATTAATTAATTCGTATGCAGCAAAGAATAATATAAAAGTAATTAAAATCTTTACTGAAAGCGAGACAGCAAAAAGAGCAGGAAGAAAAGCATTCAATGAAATGCTTGCATATATAAAAGAACATAATATAAAAACAATCCTTGTAGAAAAGACTGATAGATTATATAGAAATTTTAAAGATTATATTACACTTGAAGAATACGACCTAGAAATACATTTAATAAAAGAGGGAAGTATAATAAGTAAAGATTCTAAATCTCATGATAAATTCATTCATGGGATTAAAGTCTTAATGGCAAAAAATTATATTGATAATTTAAGTGAAGAGGTAAGAAAAGGATTAAAAGAAAAAATTGAATTAGGACAATATCCCTGTAAAGCTCCTGTTGGATATTTGAATGTTCAAAATGAAGATAAAAAACATGTTATCGAAGTTGATCCGGAGAAAGCTCCTTATATAAAAAAATTATATGAATTATATTCTACCGGTGCTTATTCTGTTGCCGATTTAAGAAAAATTTTATACGAAGAGGGATTTAATCATAACGGAAAACCTTATTCTAAACCTAAATTATTATATTTGCTTAAAGATGTATTCTACATTGGGAAATTTATTTATAAAGGGGTTATTCATCAGGGAAGTCATATTCCAATAATTGACCTTGAATTATATAACAATGTGCAAAAATCGTTTAATCAGAGCAAAGCTAGAACGCATGATGTTCATTTTGATTATGTTGGTTTGATAAAATGCGGACATTGTGGCTGTCAATTAACTGCCGAATTAAAAAAAGGTAAATACATATATTATCATTGTACCGGTAAAAGAGGTGGAAATTGTAAACAAGATTATATAAGACAAGAGCAAATAGATGATGTATTTAAAGCATTAATTGATAGAATTGCAAGAGCAATACCTGACGATATTATTGAAGAAGTAAAAGCAGCAATAAAGAATATGCAGCAACTTAAAAACGAATATGAAACACATGCCCAAGAAGAAATTGAAAAACAAATAAAGATTTTAAATAAAAGAATCGATAATTTATATACAGATAAACTTGACGGAAGAATATCCGAAGAATTTTGGACAGAAAAGAATATAAAATGGCATGAAGAAAAAGATAAATTGATTAATAAATTATCAAGTTTAAATAAAACTTCAGAAGTTTTTTATGAGGGTTCGAACTTGTTATTAAATTTCTGCAAAGATGCACCAAATAAGTATTTACAGGCAAGTCCGGAAAAGAAAATACAAATATTAAAATTGATAGGTTCGAACTTTTTCTATAAGGACAAAAAACTAAGCGTAGAGCTTAGTTCCGTCTTTGATACTTTATTAAATATTCCATTTTCTAAAAATGGCGGGACCGACGAGGCTCGAACACCTACACTTCGTTTCGGATACAGGCTCACACGCTTCGCTTCAGCTCAGCGGTTCGCTTTGTATCGCTATCGCTCGTTCTCGCTTTTTATATGTAAAAAAAGAGGGCTTTCACCCTCTCTTTAATGGCGGGACCGACGAGGCTCGAACTCGCGACCTTCTGCGTGACAGGCAGACACTCTAACCAGACTGAGCTACGATCCCAACGCAAATTATTATATTCTAAGCAAAAAAAAATTGCAATATTATCATTCCCTTTTTTTATTAAAAAAATATTTAAATAAATTGTATAATAAAAACAGTTTTCAGCCGTAAATGCTACTACAAATACCTTTAATAGCACCTTAATTCTTTAAAAAAATTAACAAATACTTTGTTTTATATTTGATAAGCTTATTTCGCCCGTTTGTACTAAAATCACTGGCTTTCTACTGAATTTATTCTTGCGAAGATTTTAAAAAAAATGTTCTGTTTAAAAAAAAAATAGACTGTTGGCTAATATCAATAAAATCATTTTATTTCTATGATTGACTAATGCCTTTATCAACGAAAGATATTTTAAACAATAATATTGGAATTGAGAATAAACATAATTCTTTGACAAATAGGGAATTAGAGTATTTGTCTTTAGTTGCTTTGGGATATATGAATAAAAAAATAGCGGAAAAACTTATAGTAACGCTAAGTACAGTGAAAAAGACACTTGAAAATATATTTAGAAAGTTAAATGCAAACGATAGAGCAAATGCAGTGGCAATAGCGTTTATTCATAAAATCATTGATGAAAAATTATTAGCTGAAACATGTATTAAATATAAAATACCTGAATACAAACTTTTAAAAGTATTGAAAACAGTAGGATCTTAAATGCTTCGCATGGGAAAATAGTCATTTTTTTTATCCTGTAGGATAATATTTTTTCCCTTATTCTAATTTAAATTTAAATTGTAATTAGATTTGGGAAAATAATATGAATTTTAATTTTACGCATTCTGACTTGACAAAACAAGCTTTTTCCATGATTTCAAAATATTGTGATGATGAAATTATTATTACTAACGAAAATTTTGATATTGTTTTTCATAACTCAAAATTAATTAACAATGAAAAAAAGTCTTCATTATTTGATGTTATTGATTTTATTTTGAATAATGATATTAAAAAAAATATTTTAGATTTTAGAAACTCGGAAAATAATCATATATTTTTTAAACTCATCATTAAAGATAATAAAACTTTTGATGATATTCCCGTTAATCTTCATATTTGCAAATTAAAAAATTCAAAGAATAAAGTTGTAGGTTACTGTGTATTAATTTTAGATATTATTCAGGAAATAAGAAACAAAATTCAAAAAGCAACTTTTATAGATATAATTACTCACGATTTAAAAAATCCGATGAGAGCTAACATTAGAATTCTTGAACTGCTTTTAAAAGATAAAATGGGTAAATTGGAAAATAATACCAGAATAATTATAAAAGAACTGTTAAATTCCTGCAGGTTTATGAACTATATGGCTGATAATCTGCTTATGAAATATAAAAACGAATTAGATAATAATGAACTTCAAAAACAAAAATATTCAATAGTTAAACTTATAAAAGAAATCTGTAATAAATTGTCCAATATTTTGGAAAGAAAAAATCAGTCCGTAGAATTAATAATAAACGGAAATATATCTGATGTAGATATAGACGTAAAAGAAATGACAAAAGTGATTAATAATTTAATAATTAACGCTTCCGAACAAAGTATGGAAAATTCTAAAATAACAATTCAGGTTGAAAATAAAAATAATATAGTTAATGTTTCAATTACAGACTGCGGATATTCTTCAAAAAAAGAAATTATTGACAGCTTATTTGATGAGTATTTATCTTGTTCAAATAAATTCAGAAAAGTTGGATTTAGTCTTGAACTTTATAATTGCAGAAAAATAATAGAAGCTCATAACGGATGTATATCTGCTGAAAACAAATCAAATAAAGGTACGGAGATTATATTTACTCTGCCTGCTTTTTAAATAAACAAAAAATATATTTGGGAAAATTTCGCTTAAATCAACTTCTGTATGCTTGACAATTTCATAAAAAATTTTACAATCTGATATGGAGGTTGGAATTTTATGCGCAGAAGAAGAGGCCGTGTTTCATCAAGTGTTGATGTTAATTTATTATATGCATTGTTAAGTAAATTTTTACCAAAAAAGGTCGCTATTACAATTATTGTTTTAATGATAGGACTTCCATTCCTATTTTGCATATTATTAACCTTTAGTCCGTTAATTTTAAATAAAATACTTTTACCTGATAATGTAGGTAAAGATTTAAAAATTGCAGAAAAAACACTGAATAAAGCCGCCAAAATAACTATAAAAAATTCCGACCAAAATACTTTTGATTCAAACGGCTTGGCGGAGTATTTCGGAAAAGGTATTGAAAACTCAATTGTTGATGGTAATAAATTAAAAACTGACTTCGCTGAATTTGAATTTGATGGTGATGGTATATGTATCTCATCAAAGTCTTGCAGCGTAAAATTTAATAGTTCCGCAGGACGGTATACTGTATATTTAAAAAATAACGGCAAAGGATTAATTAAAACATGCTGCGGTTATTCTTGGACAAGTGCTGAGTTTGTTCAGTCAAATGTACCTGATAATCAAATATAAAATTATTATGCTATTTTTATCCCACTCCCCATACCAAGTTATCTCTCAAATTAACAAAAAATCTGATATATGCTAAAATGGCTTTGTGAAAAAACTAAAAAAACTTATAGGTAAAATAATTTCAACAATTGTAATAGTCATAATTTCGGCACTCGTTTATTTCTCAACGGATTCTTTTAATGAAGTTTATCAACCAAAAAATAACTATAAAGAATCTGATTATGTCAGAGAATATTGCTCGGGTGAAATTGAATACGTACTTGAAGATAAAACCAGAGTCGATTGTTTAACGGATGAATACGCTATAGAATTTGATTATGCTAAAAAATGGGCTGAAAGTATAGGTCAATCTCTTTATTATGCTAAAATGACAGGTAAAAAACCTGCCGTTGCTATTATTATGTCCTCATTAGATGATGAAAAATATATAGAACGTATAAAAAAAACTGACGAAAATATTACAATTTTTGAAATAAAATCTAAAAATTTTATTGAATAATTTTATAATTTTTTTATAAAAATTTTTATGGAAATAAATATAGTAATAATTTAATTTGATTATTAAGAATATCTAAGAACTCTAAAACGCAATAAAAAAGAGGCTTTTATACCTCTTTTTTTAAAAAATGGGCGTGAAGAGACTCGAACTCCCATGCCAAAGGCGCCAGATCCTAAGTCTGGTGCGTCTACCAGTTTCGCCACACGCCCAATCTATGAATATCAGCTCATACAGAGCTAATATTATTTGTCAATTTTTTTGAGCTGAGGTGCATCTACCCCTCTCAAAAA